>JAJZMA010000198.1 GCA_021850405.1 bacterium | reverse complement strand
AGTGGGTCACCCTTCGACGAACTGCAGGTTACAAGGCAACCGATGTTGAGAATCACTGTGTCTTTTATGTCTTCGGTCATGCGCCCTTCCTGCCGGAGAGACGGCCAAAGTACAGGTTGAGGAGTGTGTAGGCGGTAGCACGGACAGTTATTTCGTTTACGTCCGCAAGTGCGTCTACCTCGGTAAAGTCGGCTGCCACTACATTCGGATCACGTCCAAGCTGGAAAGCGGCATGGGCCAGCTGCGCCGGGTGCATTCCACCGGGCAGACTGCCGGGACAGCCAGGGGCAAAGGCCCGGTCCAGTACATCCATGTCAAAGTCGACATAGAATGTGTGGGCGCCCGCCTTCCTCAGCCTTGTCAAGGCATCGAAGAGGGTAGCTCCCACCCCCTTGTGGTGAATTTCCGGCGAGTAGAAAAGATGGACCCCCTGCTCCTTTGTCCACCGAGCATAGTCTCCTCCATTGCCAAGGGGATTGATGCCTATCTGGGCGACCCGGTTGCCCTGGAGGCCCCCCAGGATCAGCTCCCGGACTGGGGTGCCATTGGTGGGCCCAGAGGCAAGGGGCCGGGTATCATGGTGGGCGTCGAACGTGATGAGCCCCAGGTCTGGGTGTGTCCTGAGCAGCGCTGAAAAGCCATGCCTGGTAATGGAGTTGTCGCCTCCCAGGATAGTTATCAGCTCGCACTGCGCCATCTCCTTTGCCACCAATTCCTCCAGACGCATCCGCGCCGTAGCTGGATCGGTCTCTGCCTGGTCTCCAGCGACATCTCCAAAGTCCAGCAGGTTAAGCTCTTCCAGCTCAAGCGAGTGCATCCCGTCATAGGTGTGAAATCTGGAGAGTGCGCGCCGAACTGCTGCTGGACTGGCCCATGCCGCTGAGCCGCTCAGCGAGAGCCGTGACATCGGCGCGCCGACCAGGCCTGCTGCTACGGGTGCTCTAGCCTTTCCGGTGTTCTGGAGCGCCACTGCCCGGGAAGCGAGCCACTCCGATGCGTTCATGCCATAAACCCCCTTGCCGATCCACACAGGTAGGCTGCGCCTGGGCCAGTGGTGACCTTCCAGGCCAGGCAGACACCAGCGGTTTGAGTATCGTGGTTAGAAGTCACCCTGGGCCACCCCTGGCTTTCAATTTTTCTGGTCGCGCAGGGTGCGCACGCATAGGGATAGTGATGTTTTCCCTGCGCGCTGTATCCAGCGCATCAGGATAACCCGCATCGGCATGGCGCAGGACACCGGTAGCGGGGTCGTTCTGTAGCACAAGCCTGATCTTCCGTGCTGCCAGCTGGCTCCCATCCGCCACGATCTGGGCACCGGCATGGATGCTGCGTCCGATGCCGACTCCACCTCCGTGATGCGCCGCAACCCAGGTAGCGCCACTGGCACAATTGGCAAGGGCATTCAGTATCGGCCAGTCAGCAATGGCATCGCTCCCGTCCATCATCGCTTCTGTCTCCCGATAGGGGGAGGCAACACTCCCGCTATCCAGGTGATCCCGTCCCATTACAACCGGGGCTTTGAGCTCGCCAGAAGCAACCATTTCATTGAAGCGGAGCCCAGCCAGATGGCGCTCGCCAGCACCAAGCCAGCAGATCCGTGCAGGCAATCCCTGGAACTTCACCCGCTCTCCTGCCAGCTTCAGCCAGCTTTGCAGCAGCTGGTTTTCTGGAAAAAGGTCGGCAAGAGCCCTGTCAGTCGCCCTTATGTCGTCTGGTTCCCCTGAAAGGGCCACCCACCGGAAGGGGCCAAGCCCCCTGCAGAAAAGTGGACGCAAATAGGCCGGAACAAACCCTGGAAAGGCGAACGCACCTTCCAGCCCACCCAGTGCTGCCTCAGCACGCAGCGAGTTGCCGTAGTCGAATACTTCGGCACCCTTTCCCTGGAAACTGATCATGGCACCACAGTGGCTGGCCATCGATTTGCGAGCCAGCGCTATATAGGTTTCTGGTTCCCTCCTGCGCAGTTCTGCGGCCTCGTTGAGCCCCAGTCCAGCGGGGATATAGCCATTCAGGGGGTCATGGGCACTGGTCTGGTCGGTCACTACGTCAGCCGGAAATCCCTCCTCAAGCAGGGCAGGGAAGAGCTCGGCAGCATTCCCCGCAAGCCCGATAGAGAGCGGCTCGCGACGTTTTGCGGCTTCCCGGCAGAGCTGTTGCGCCTCTTCCACCGATGTGGCAAGCCGGTCCAGGTAGCCTTCTGAAATCCTCCGTTCAATCCTGTGCGGGTCTACCTCCACACACAGCGCCACCCCTTCATTCATGGTGATGGCAAGCGGCTGTGCGCCCCCCATTCCACCCAGTCCAGCGGTGAGGACTATCCTTCCGGCAAGAGTGCCTCCGAAGCGTTTTGCTGCTATTGTTGCGAAAGTCTGGAACGTTCCCTGCAGGATTCCCTGCGTACCGATGTATATCCAGGAACCAGCCGTCATCTGCCCGAACATTGTGAGCCCCATGGCTTCGTAGTCCCTGAACCGCTCCGGGGTGGCCCATTCAGGAACGAGCATTGCATTCGAGATAAGGACGCGTGGTGCCATCTCGTGGGTGGTAAGGATACCTACCGGTTTTCCTGACTGCACCAGGAGCGTCTGGTCATCGGCAAGCTGCCGGAGACAGGCGACAATGGCGTCGAAAGCCTCCCAGGAGCGTGCTGCGCGACCGGTGCCACCGTAGACGATGAGGTGGTCGGGGTCCTCTGCTACCTCCGGGTCAAGGTTGTTCATGAGGCAGCGCAGTATCGCCTCAGTCTGCCACGAGTGGCATGTAAGCTGGCTACCCCTCGGTGCCGATACACGACGGACTCGTGAGGGGGTGGCGGCTGGATCCTGGGTGGAAGCGCTGCTTTCCATAAGGCTCTTCTCTCCGTTTTCGGGCTGACTTGCTGCCCCTTTACTCCATACGAGCATACACAGCCGGGAGGCATGCGAGGGGCGCCTTCCGGGCACATCTCAAAAGATCCGGAGGGGAAGCCCACCGCCTGCGACGGCCCGGTTAGAATGGGCAGATGCAGATGCCATGGAGACGCAGGTCAGTGGTCCCAGAGGGATCCATCCTGATCCCTGTTCCGCGTGAGCTGGCAGGGCAACTGACATCAGATGAAGGTGCGCTTCCGGGGCTGGTCGTCTCGATACTCCAGCAGGCGCTGGCTTCGTGGCCAGCTCATGGCGTGGAGGGGAGCGGTCCGCCAGCAAAGCCGGTCCCATTCTGGCTGGAGCGAAACTCCCCGGATCCAGCAGGGAGCGGCAAGGAGGCAGGCAAGCAGGTTGAAGATGCCTTGCTGGACCGGATAGCCACGCGCCGGATGGCCGAGAACGCTGAAAACCCACCTTCCTCCCCAGCTGCCGACCAGGGTGCCAGGGGTGACTGAGGCGATGCGGGCGGTTGTCTTTGCTGGAGATGGCAAGGTCGCAGTCCAGGAGGTAGCGCGCCCAGGGCTAGAGGGAGAGGGCGATGCCCTGGTCAGGGTCACACTGGCAGGCATCTGCGGCAGCGACCTTCATCTCCTGCACGGACGCATTCCCGGCATGGAGGTGGGCAGCACCATAGGGCATGAGTTTGTGGGCGAGGTGGTAGAGGCTGGAGAAGGGGTGACCGCAGTGGGCGTTGGCGACACGGTGGTGGGCTCTTTTACGGTCCCGTGCGGGAAGTGCTGGTATTGCGCAGCACGTCTGTTCAACCACTGTGAAGAGCAGCAGGTTTTCGGGTACGGCTCATTTTTTGGCGACCTGGGTGGAGCGCAAGCCGAGTTTGTGCGCGTGCCGCACGCAGATCTGGTACTCAGGAAAGTGGGGGACAAACAGTCAGAGCAGCGCATGCTGTTTGCTGGGGATGTGTTTACAACCGGCTTTTACGGTGTTGACCAGGTATCACCGGGAAAAGACGAGAGTCTTGTCGTGATTGGGTGCGGGCCGGTTGGCCTCATGGCCATTGCAGCGGCGGCAGCGCTGGGCGTTGAGCAGCTCTTTGCGGTGGACTCAGTGGAGGACCGGCTGGCGCTGGCAGCAGGCATGGGTGCACGGGCGATATCGACCCGTGCTACCAACGCAGCGACCCAGATCCAGGATGCCACCGGTGGGCGTGGAGCAGACGTGGTGGTGGAGTGTGTTGGGGCAGTGGCAGCACTGGAGTCCGCCCTTGAGATGGTACGCCCCGGGGGCAGGATATCTGTGGTTGGGGTTCACTCGGATTTTGTATGGGAGATGCCGCTCAACCTTACCTTTGTCCGGGGGATTGAGCTTAAATTTGCCGGCATTGCCAACATTCTGGGTTGCTGGGACAGGGCGGTTGCCCTGCTTGAGAGCGGAGCAGCCCGACCAGAGCAGCTCATTACACATGAACTGCCGCTCGACGATGCAGCAGAGGGATACCGGCTGTTTGCGGAGCATGAGGCGCTAAAAGTAGTGCTACGACCCTGAGTGCTTTATCCACTTTTGCGGCAGCGTAAAAAGCATATGCTGCTTTCCAGTCATGACCGATAAACCGCAAAACGCAGCTCAGGCAAACCTGGGGCTCTCTGGTGCGCAACCCAGTTCGGGGGAAGCATTGGACGCGCAGGAAAACTGGTGGCGCACTGCTGTCATTTACCTCATTTATACCCGCTCCTATGCCGACAGCAATGGGGATGGTATCGGTGATATTCAAGGAGTCATTGCCAAGCTGGACTACCTTTCCTGGCTAGGTGTTGGCGCTATCTGGCTCACACCGGTAACTCCGTCCCCCAATGATGATTTTGGGTATGACGTGAGCGACTACTTCGGAGTTGAGCCTCAGCTGGGAACCATGGACGACGTGGAACTGCTGATCGCAGAATCTCATGCGCGTGGTATCAGGGTCATCTTCGACATCGTGCCCAACCACACCAGCGATCGACACCAGTGGTTTGTTGAATCACGTTCATCGCGCGACAACCAGAGACGGGACTGGTATGTGTGGGCTGACTCGGCCGCCACGGGCGGGCCGCCGAACAACTGGGTTGACCATACTGGGCGCTCTGCCTGGGAATGGGACGCAAGAACAGAGCAGTGGTACCTTCACAATTTTCTTGTTTCCCAGCCAGACCTAAACTGGTGGAACGAAGGGGTGTGCCAGCAGTTCGACGAAATATTTGGGTTCTGGTTTGCAAAAGGGGTGGACGGCTTCCGCATAGACGTAACGCAAGGTCTGATCAAGGACAGTGAACTGCGCGACAATCCGCCCGCAGATGATACCGATCATCCCGACGTTGCTGCACGGGGGCAAAAATATGTATACAACCTGAACCGTCCGGAGCGGCACGAGATCCTTCGCAGGTGGCGGGCGCTCGCCAGGGAGTATTCTCCAGAGCGACTTCTCTACGGGGAGAGCTATGTCTTCGACATCCCGTCTCTCGCACACTGTTACGGCAACGATGATGAGTGCCATCTGGGGTTAAACGTTCCCTTTTTGCTAAGTTCATGGAGCGCGCCTGCTCTCAGTGCTGTTGTGGCCCAGTGCGAAAAGGTGCTTCCCTCATCAGCATGGCCATGCTGGACGATGTCCACCCAGGATGAGAGCCGATTTACGACCCGCTGGTGCGGAAACAATCCGCAGGCCGCACGCTGTGCGCTTATGATGCTGCTGACGCTTCGCGGGACGCCCATTCTTTACTATGGCGACGAGCTTGCCATGCCAGATACCGAGGTGCCCGAGGCGCTGATGACGGACCGGATGGCAAACCCGCCAGTCAGGATAAGCCGTGATTTTGAACGCACTCCAATGCAGTGGTCATCCGGATCAGGAGGGGGCTTTTGTGAGGCTGGGGTGGTACCGTGGCTTCCCTTCGGAGAGCTTGACACATGCAATGTGGAGAGCCAGAGAGCAGATCCGGATTCTGCTTTGCACCTATGCAGGGAGTTGATACAGCTACGGGCGGCATCTCCTGCACTGCACAGCGGGCCATACAGGGCACTTCCGTCCCCGGATGGTGCATGGGTCTATCTGCGCGGATCGGAATTTGCCGTGGCGCTGAACATGTCAGAGCATGATGTGGAGGCAGCATGCCCTGATGGCAAGGTTGTGATATCTACGCTGCGCTCCCATGACGGGCGGGTTGTGGATGGCGGCGCTACGATGCTATCCCCCTACGAAGGGATAGTACTGGCAGTTGCAGAAACCTCCTGATACCAGCAGTAAGGAGTTGCGGTCAGGCCCGCGGGACTGCCTGCAGTCACCTGAACAGTTGGTGGTCGCTACCTGGCGCTGGGACTGACCCCAAGGGTCTCATCTCGGTCCCGAGTCTGGAGCTCATGGTGGCGTACCCCTGGCATCAGCAGGACCGTCAGCATTGTCGTGTTAAACCTGCTCCATGGGCGCGTGCTATCACCCAGGCTTTGCAGAGGTTTTCTTCAAAGCTACCAGTTCCATGAGTTCGCTCGTGGCAGCTGCAAGGTCTGGTTCGGAGTACTGTTTGCGGACCGGCTCGAGAATATCTATAAGGTGGGTGCTCAGCGAATTTTTCAGGTCCCCAGGATGGACCTTTCCTTCCCGAAATGCCTTCTCCAGTTCGGAAAAGTGCTCGAAGACGGTAGATGAGCCGTCCTGCGAGGAGAGTGAAAAGCTTCTCCCCATGACGCCAAAAACCAGCTGCTTGCTCCAGTCCAGGACCGGGTTGAATGCTACGTACTCCGGTTCTGGGGGGCAGAAAGCTTTTGCCACTTTCCTTCGTATCTGGTCAGGCGTGTCGTGGATGAAGATGGCAGAACCTGCATCCGACTTGCTCATCTTCATCGATGTCATGGCATTTTTCTCCTGACCCGGGGGAACTGGCCACACGGCCGGCTTGCGCAGTCCCTGCAGGAGGGGATGGTGCACAGCAGCAGGCTTTACTGATGCTCCATTTTCATCTACCAGTCTTTGCACCTTCAGGTGGAGAGCTGTGTCGCGCGCAATTACGTGTGCCTTGCGCTGGTCCATCCCCGCATGGGCAAGCGTTACCCCCTGGGCGAAAATGTCAGCTGCCTGCATGGCGGGGTACATAAGCTTGGCAAAGTCAACGCTGTCTCCTTCGCTTCGGCCAAGGATCGTAATGCTGCGCTGCATCCTTGCCAGTGACGTGTGTTTGGCAACCTCTACCACGCCGGCCCAGTAGTCGCTGGTGCTGCGATAGAGATCACTCGCCAGTACTATCTCCAGCCTGGATGGGTCTCCACCAGCCGCAAGCAGGGATGCTTTCATGCCCTGTGCAAAATAGCTCGTTGCAAATCTGCGGATTGTATCCAGGTTCCCGTCCAGCTTGTCGTTGATCCAGGTATGCCAGTCTGCGAGGAACACCCTGCAAGTAATTCCTGCTTCCATGAAATCCCGAACCTTGCCCATGGATACAAGCCCGGACCCCAGGTGGATCAGGCCAGAGATCTCAAAGCCTATGTAGTGCTGGATGGTGAGGCCACTGGCAAGGGAGGAGGCAAAATCATCCCGAATAAGCAGCTCAGCAGTGTTCCGAGATACCAGAGAAAGACACGAAACTACGTCAAGGGGGGT
>JAJZMA010000260.1:1660-7528 GCA_021850405.1 bacterium | reverse complement strand
CCAGTCGTTGTGGCGAACGCAAAAAGTGCTGTTCGCATTGCAGCTACCGCAGGTTCAAGCTCTGGATAATCAAACCAGATGACCTGGCCGGATGCGCCGGCGCGAACAACTGCTGCTTTCAGTCTGTTTCTGTCGGATGGAGTAAGAGCACTTGTGTCCATAATGATGTTTATATGCTGGTCAAGTTTTCTTGTAATGTTTGCAAGACTCCGTTCCAGATCAAATCCGCCAAGTAGTCGCGGCCGGTCAGACCTGAACGATTTGACGTCAAAGGCAGCTCCATGGCGGTCGACAAACTCCGCGTGCCCGGTGGGTTCCCTCCGTACCGGTGGAGATAGCCTTCCCCTGGCTTCGAGCAGAACGCCAATGATGGCTTCCCTGGTTCCCTGTTCCCCAAGGGTCATCTTTGATGCTGGGTCTGTAGCAAGCTCGAGGAACCGGTCCCTTGGACAGAGGCCGAGCAGGTCCCGCGCCAGAGTGCTGGGGGAAGATCGTGCCCGGGGGCCAGCAAGTCCATGTTCCACTCGAACAGGTTACAGATTTTGACAGTGGGTTCCTGCCCGGAAAGGGCAACGGTTTGGTGACGATTGGGATTTCGCCATCGTGGGCGTCCCTGTTTTTGGTAATTTGCTGGTCTTACCAGCCGCCTGGGCAACGCAGTACCCGGGGGCGGTTTGCGGGGGAGGGGCTGAGGAGGTGCGCTCATCCTGCATCCCTGCCAGCGGCATCGCGCAGGGGAGCTCCCCTGGGGCATTGATCGCAGGGCTTTTGTGGGTCGCACTTGTGCTTTACTGACCTTCCATGGGATTAGTGGCACGGTGGCGCGGTATGGGACAGGTGCTTAGTACCGATCTTGCTATTGTCCTTGGCGCACGCGTTGTAATGAGCGCAGCGCGAGCCCTTTCTGCGGTTGTGGCCTCCATTTACCTGGCTGTCGATGGGTTTGGTGCTCTCGACCTCGGGCTACTCTTCCTTTTAATTGCTATGGGCTCCGCCGGGATGTCAACGCTGGTTGGCATATTCTCGGCAAGGTATGGCAGAAGGGTATTTCTCGTAGTGGTTCCGTTCATGGCTGCATTTGCCGCCCTGGTCTTTGCCCTGACTGCCAATCCACTACTGCTCGCGGTGGCGGCTGTGATAGGTACCTTTGGTCGCGGTGCGGGGGCCGGAGCAGGCAGCGTCGGACCATACCAGCCAGCTGAGTCGGCACTGGTCACGGGGCTCGTTTCGCCAACCGATCGCAACCGGGTTTTTGGCTGGCTGGCCGCGGCCGCGTCTGCTGGAGCAGTTCTTGGCGCTGGCCTTGCAGCCTTCTTTGCTCCCTCGGCAGCTCCTGCCCATCTGGCACTTCCGGATTTTCGTCTGGTGTTCCTGTTATGTGCCGGGCTGGCTGGATTGGCCGGGTTGATCGCGTTGTTCCTCTCTCCTGACCAGCCCATCAAGGGCAGTCATGAGGCAAAGGTCAGGTGGCCCCGGAAGAGTGGCTCCCTTCTCGTGCGGCTCTGGGTCACCAATGGTGTTAATGGAGTGGCAGTAGGGCTGTTTGGACCTTTTGTGGCCTACTGGTTTTTCAGGAGGTTTGGCGCTGCGCCTAGTGAGATTGGACTTATTTTTGGAGTCATTAATATTGCAACCATCACGTCGACACTGTCGGCTTCAGCTATCGCGGCCCGTATGGGCATCGTGCGTACTATCAGTGCGGTGCGGTTTTTGCAGGGGCTACTGCTCCTTCCACTGGCGCTTGCTCCCACGCTGCCGGTTGCAGTAGTGATCTATCTGGGCAGGATGATGATCCAGCGGGTGGGGATGCCGCTACGCCAGTCGTATGTACTTGGAATGGCTGATCCCTCAGAGCGTAGCCAGGTTGCCGCCCTGTCAAACGTACCCTCGATGGTAGGCATGGCGGCGAGTCCACTGCTTACTGGCTACCTGTTTGAGGAGGTTAGCCTTGCTTTGCCTTTTGAGATTGGTGGTGTGCTTCAGATACTCAACGCAGCAATGTTCTATGGCTTTTTTCGCGCGATGCGCCCTGAGGAGGAACGGGGAGAGATGGGTCAGGAGCGCGGCAGATGGCGTAGGGCAGTGCCAGAGCCTGACCTGTCTCCGTATGGAGAGGAGGACCCAGGGGAATAGCTGGAAGAAAGCGGTGTGGCGCCGCTATACCACAGTCCCTGGCGGCAGGGAGGATGAGGAAGCTGGAGCTGCGTCAGGCTCGTTCTCGGTCTGCCAGCGCGCCACTGCCTTCTGGATTGCCGTCACTATGGCAGGGAACATGGCTTTGTACTCTTCCGAAGCCTCATCAAGTTCATCCGACAGTATCTTTACCTGCAGGATAGAGGCTGAGTTGACCAGTATCTCGAGTACATCTGGATGCGCCTCTTCTATGCGGGCGGTTATGCGCAGGCTAAGGCCAGTCACAGAGGCGGTCTTCCAGCTACGTTCCCACACACGGGTCCTCTTGAGACCGATCAGGTTGAAATGTACAGGATCCAGCAGGACGGTTTCTCCTCTCGCTGAGGCAACGTTTGCCACGAGCGTTCCAATCTGGATATCCAGGCCGTTAACCACCCGGATAAGCCGCAGCGGTATCTGGTTGCTCATGTCAGGAATAAAGCTGTCCTCGGTGCCGTTGGCGATGGCGCTCATAAGCTCAGCATGCGTAGGGCAGTAGACCTTCCCGTTCAGGATCTTTCGGTGCTCGGGACACCAGGCGGTGGGACAACGGCGATTGTGCCGGTCCACAAAGGAGCAGTGCGTGCCATTGTGGAGAGTACACTGGCGGGCCGAGCACTGGTCTGCTCCAGCGGGAATTTCAGCGCCAGCAGCGGTAGACGAAACGTCCGTACTGGCTCCTGCTTCGGGTGTGCCCGTGAGTCCACCGGTCGGTACAGTCGCTTTTGTGGAGTCCGCCGGCACTGCCGACGCGTCGCCCGGAGATTGCACGGCTGCGGGCTCTCCTTCAGCTGGCTGGTCCTTGTGCCACCATTTCATCTTCTTCCTCCTAAGAAGATTCCCCTCATATGACAATTTAGGCACATGTGGAGCGAAAATAGTGTACGAAAGGGTGGCAATGTTATGGGGTTGGCGTTACAGCAATGTAACAGTATCCTTTGCCGGGACCGGGACCGCCGCTGGTTGGTGCCAAGGGCGGTTGCGCTAGTTGTTGCCAAGCCCGAAGAGGGCGGTGGAAGGGGGCGATGAATAAAGTGCGCGACTGTTAGTCCTTGCTCCCCGCGCGATCTATCGCGAGGCTGGGCAGGCTCAGGCTACACTGAGCCCGTTGTCGCCAGGGCTCGTAGCTGCAGCAGATGCCGCGCGCAGCGCACGCTGCTGCCGCAGGTAGGCTGGGAAGCTGAATCCAGTGATGAACTTCCTGGCAGCGGCATAGCCTTCGTCGTAAAGCTTCTTCCTTACTGCCACTGAGATGCCAAAGTCGTTTGGATTTACCCAGGATGTATTTATAAAGATGCTCCTGCCTACCACCTTGGGCTCGGCTTCAATCCGGGCATCCCGCCCATGACAGGCGGTGTTGTAGAGAGCAAGGATATATTGCACAAAATTACGCTCCGGGGAGGGGTAGATCTGGGTCGCTGGTGTTTCCCCCTCGAGCCGGATCCCAAAGGTGGGCCACCTCGGGGTAACACCATTGTCGGTATCAAAAATGTCAATCGGGAAAGAGGATGTGATGCCTCCGTCAACCAGCGTCGATACCTGTCCGGTGATTGCCGACCGGATGTGCTGGGGTTCGAAACCCAGCGGGATAGCAGCTGATGCAGCCACTGCATCCGCTACAAGCTGCTTGTCCGGATCCAGGCCATATACCCTGGCATAGTCTCCAGGCAGCTCAATCATCTCCTGCCGTGTGATATCGGAGGTGATGCAGACGAACTTGTAGCAGCGCTCGGGGTGGGCAGGATCCACAGACAGTGGCAGTTTCAGGTCTGCAAACGTCTCCACTCCGTATTCCTTGAGGACGTCATAGACCCAGTCGCGCAGGTTCTTTCCCTTGTAGATTCCCTTGTTGGCAAGAATGCTTGCCCCTTCTCCGGGAATACCGAACTTGGCCAGGAATGTCTTGTCAGCAAAGCTTTTGAGATCCATGGTCTCGGTCAGCTGCGCCATCACTGGAGCGGGGACCCCAGCAGCGATGAATGCACCCACAAACGCCCCTGCGGAAGTACCAGCTACGCGGCTGAACGTATAGCCTGAGTCGAGGAGTGCCACCGCGGCTCCGACAAGTGCTGTACCTTTGACACCGCCGCCCTCAAGGGCAAGGTCGGCTATTTTTTGGGGCTTGTTCGATGGCAGCATCCAGATTCCTCCTAAGCAGATACGATCCTATCAGTGACGCTGGGACATGACGCGGACAAAGGGCGCAAGCTGTGTGAACGTTAAGCGATTATGTCCGGTAGCGACAGGACGCTGGTGTCTGTAGGAAGGTAGCACCCGGATCCTGCGCCCCATGGTCTGTACCTGCCCTGGACCCCTACACGGGAGCTTGCATCCTTGCTTTAACTTGCATCCTTGCTTTAAAAAGAGCATGCGGGTTGGCAAGGTTGCCACGCTCTCGCTGGAGCTGTTTGCGGCTGGAGGCGCGGTCCCTGCGGGGTGCCCTTTTTGCAGGACCCCCAGGATCTAGACGTGGCCCAGGACTGCTGCTACCCCTACCAGCAGAAATCCGGTAAGCGCTCCTCCCAGGCCCACCCCTATAGCATGCCATGGGGCACGACCCTTTCTGGCATGGAAAATGATCAGGGCGGCAAGAACAAATCCCAGTCCAAAGCATGCCAGTACAACACCAAGGGTGCCAACTAGCCCCAGCAGTATTGCTGTCATGCCAAAAAGGTTAGCGGATTGGCCAGGCTGCGCGGTCGTGGGCCTGGGGACAATCCTGTCAGACTGGTTAATGCAGCAGGCGGGTCAGGTAGTGGGGTGTGGGCATCTGTAGTGGCTTTGCCACTCCACCTTGCCGGTGCGGCACGGAGCCACGGGAACTTCGCAGCGTGCATGCAGCACACGGGCGGTACCATATGGGTGCAACATGAAAGCTCTACCCGCCCGTCCCATTGTGACAGCAACCAGTACCGAGGTTGCTGCACTGGTGCCAGCGATGGGGTCGCCGAGGTTCCGCTGGGAGCAGCTGCAGACTGCAGTGTGGGATCCTCTGGTTGCAGATTTTGCTCATGTGACCACCCTGCCCCAGCAGGTGCGTCAGGAATTGTCCAGCAACTTTGCATTCTGTGCCATCAGTGCGGAGCAGGAGACGCTTCTTGATGACGGCCGCACCGTAAAGCTCCTGGCCAGACTGCAAGATGGCGAGATGGTCGAGACTGTCCTTATGGAGACTCCTGCGCGCCCCGGCCATAGGCGCAGAGGCACTGTCTGTGTTACATCGCAGGTGGGGTGTGCAGTTGGCTGTCCCTTCTGCGCAACCGGTCGGCTCGGGCTCACGCGTAGTTGCACCGTTGCTGAGGTGGTCGACCAGGTGCGCCTGGCCCAGCATTTGATGGCCAAACGGGGGAGGGAGCCGGTTACAAATATCGTCTATATGGGGATGGGGGAACCCCTGCTTGCCCTGGACACGACGATTGGTTCACTGCGGGTTCTTTCTGGAGCCGGCGGTTTCAGTCCGCGCCGTATCACAGTTTCTACCAGCGGCATAGTGCCGGGGATAAAGAGGCTGGCTGCGGAAAAAATTCCAGTTCGCCTTGCTATCTCTCTTCATGCGGCCAATGATGAGCTCCGCTCCCGGCTCGTTCCAGTGAATAGAAAGTATCCGCTTGCTGCAGTGGTGGCAGCCGGGGTGGAGTATGCAAACATTACGGGTCGGCGCCTTACGTTTGAATGGTGCCTGATAGGAGGCGTCAA
>JAJZMA010000260.1:0-1650 GCA_021850405.1 bacterium | reverse complement strand
CCAGGAGATGCGGCCCAGCTTGCGGCCCTGGCACAGGCGGCCAAGGCACACGTCAACCTTATCCCGATGAATCGGATCGAGGGCAGTCCATGGGGACCACCTACCAGGATTGCCCAGGAGCGCTTCCTGCAGGAGCTTGCAGAGGTTAACTACACGATACGGGACACCAGAGGTCAGTTCGGGGACGCCGCCTGTGGCCAGCTTCGCGCAAGCTACGCTGCGAGAAGGGAAGTGAAGCTCGACGGCATGCTCGGGCGTCCGGTCCCTGGAGCCGTACCACAGCAGTAGCATGCCTGCAGTAGTGCTTCTTTCCTGCCTTGCATTTCCAGCAGCTGGTAACTCAGCCGCCGGAGCTGGTGCAGAGCCACACAGCACAGGAACGTAGCCCCGGTAACTCGAGGGCACGCCCTGGTGGCCCAGAAGCAGTCCGCTGGTAGGTCTCAGCCTGGGGGCGTAGTCTTCTTGTCTGCAGTTTCAGCTGCGGCGAGCCACCGGCGGACCTGGCTCTCAGAGACACCTAGCCTGGTAGCGACAGCACTGATGGATGCACCCTTGCGGCTCGCCTCCCGAACCACTCTCTGGCGAAACTCGGGTGGGTACTTCACGTGGGGGTGCAGTGCAGCGGGACTCGCATGAGCATGGCTGGGGCCCTGCTTTCGGGATGGGGAATGTACTGTCCTGCCGGATTCGTCGATGGTTTCCTTTTCGTGCGGGCGGTTGTTTCCTGGCGTTTCTTTCCTTCTGTGTAAGCCAGCAGGTGGTACAGCTGTCTGCAGGGTAATGGCAGATGCACCGTGACTACGCGGCTGTCGGCGGGGCATTGTCTCGTGTGGCCCAGTGTCTGAGGTCGCAGCAGTAACGGGCTCCATGCTTGCCCGGAGCTGGCCCGCCAGAAACTCATTGCGAATCCATACGGCAGAGATAATTATGGGGACCAGGCATACGAGTGCAAGCACAATCCAGTCAGACAGGTTAAGGGCAGGTATCACCCGCATGTTTATTACGGAGGCAGATGCTGAAGTGGCAGGAAACGTGAAATGCACGAGCTGCTCCGAATTGGGTGCTATCGGTGGTGAGAGCTGTCCTGGTGCGGCTGCGGTAAAGGCGCGAAGGGGGAGCCATCCTCCGTTTATTACCAGGGCACTGACTGCAGTGGAAGAGCTGCCACGGAAGATGACAGAGGACTGGATGAGCGGATCCAGTCCATCAAAGAGAAATACAAGGGTTAGCGTAAATACGAAAATGGAGAGTACCACCCTCGAGTACTGCCATGGGGAAAGGTGCTCCCAGACCAGATAGGCAATTACCGCCACCAGCACCAGTAGGCTGAAAACCGGCAGCAGATGGACAATCCAGCCCAGGTAGGGAACGATGCCGACCACCTGTCCGACAATGTTGGCCTGGTGAAGTGTCCATGGATCTGGAGAACCGATAGCGATCCCTTCGGTGTGGATAGCACCGCCTGGAAGGATGGACTCAACCTTGTGGGCAAATACCTGGCCTGGGTCGGTTGGGGGGTGGAAGGCGATAATTTCACCTATCGCGACACTGCGGTTATCAGTATTGACAAAAACCACACTGCCCAGTGGAATCCTGGGCACCATGGATTCAGAGTCAATGGTGAACAACCTGAAAGGGGTAATGACGGGG
>JAJZMA010000018.1 GCA_021850405.1 bacterium | reverse complement strand
ACACAGCAGACCCAAGAACCGTGCCTGAGGCCCGCCGACTTATGACTATCTCGTACACTGAGATGCTGGAACTTGCCACCCTGGGTGCAGGTGTCATGCACCCACGCGCTGTAGAGATTGGGGAAACATATAACATTCCCATCTGGGTGCGTTCCACATTTGGAAAGGACGACGGAACACTTATTACAAGGAGTGTTGTGGAAGACAGACAACGGGTCCGGGGTATTGCCCAGGAGACCAATGTGGCCAAACTGACCGTCTACGGAGTTCCTGACCGCCCCGGGCTGGCAGCAACGATCTTCGAGGCACTGGGGGAGCAGGGGATCAACGTTGACATGATCGTTCAGAACATCGCCCGCAACGGCTTGATGGATCTCTCATTTACAGTAGCCGAGTCAGAGCTCGCCCATGTGCGGCCACTCATGGAAAAGCAGTGCAGCATACTTGGGGGCAAGGGCATCGACAGCGCAACAGATGTTGCCAAGATATCGGTGGTCGGTACCGGAATGATGCATACTCCAGGCGCCTTTGCAACCATGTTTCGCGCACTGGCCAACGATCAACATCCAGATGATAAGCACCAGCGAAATACGGGTGACCTGCGTGATAGATGAGCCAAGTGCAAAGCAGGCGGTCCGTGCCCTGCACAAGGCATATGAGCTGGAGACACTCTGACCCGATGGCCAGAACAGCTGGGACACTGGGGGGCATCAGCCTTGCTCCAGGTGTGCCCACTCGAAAAGGAGCATTAAGGTGATGGCAGGATTGTCTAGCCCACCCTCCAGCAAGAGGGACCTCCCCTAGTGCCGCTGTCAGCTGGCCTTGTGGGCCTGCCGAATGCCGGCAAATCCACCCTCTTCAATGCACTGACGCATGCGGGAGCACTCGTTGGGAATTACCCATTTACCACGGTAGAGCCCAACACTGGTACTGTGGCGGTCCCCGATAACCGCCTCCTGCAGCTATCTGCACTCTTTCAGCCGCCCCGCACCATACCAGCATCAGTCACGTTCCTCGACATTGCCGGTCTGGTTAGGGGGGCAAGCCAGGGTGAGGGACTGGGCAACCAGTTTCTGGGCCATATCCGGAATGTAGATGCCATTGTCCTGGTCGTGCGCGCCTTTGCTGATCCCGACGTAGTACATGTTGAAGGAAATGTGGATCCGGTCAGGGACATGGAGATTGTCGAACTGGAGCTGATGCTGGCAGACCTGGATACGGTTGAGCGGAGACTGGAAAAAAATCAGCGCGCACCGCGGGTTCAAAAAGACAAGAAAGCCGATGAAACTGCGGCTCTGCGGGCAATGCAGCAGACACTTGCAGACGGAAAGCCAGTGCGCCTCCTTTCCCTGCCCAGCGAGACAGGACAGCTACCACGGGAACTGGCGCTACTCACCGCACTTCCACTGCTGGTAGTTGCCAATGTAGATGAAGCCTCAGCCTCCAGCGGATCTGTCCCCGACGCGCTTTGGCAGAGAGCAGCGCAGAGCGGGGGAAAGGCACTTGGAATATCTGCACTGATAGAGTCGGAAATCTCGGAACTGCCGCCCTCCGAGCAGGCCGAGTTTCTCTCCTCCCTTGGTCTGTCCGAGCCCGGCCTCAACCGGCTGGCACGGGAAACCTATACCCTCCTGGACCTGATCACCTTCTTCACAGTAGGAGAAAAAGAGGTGCGTGCATGGACAGTAAAGAGCGGAGCCACCGCGCAGGATGCTGCCGGCACCATCCACACTGACTTTGCCAAAGGGTTCATCCGTGCTGAAGTGGTCGGCTGCGATGAGTTGCTGCAGGCCGGTAGCTATGCGGCAGCAAAGGAGGCCGGGCGGCTTCGGCTCGAGGGCAAGGAGTACCTGGTTGCAGACGGGGATGTGATGCATTTCCGGTTCAACGTCTAGGAGCACCAGTCTGCGACCCCTGCCAGGAGATTGGTCACCGCCGCAGCTGTTTCTGTCCAAGGGCCCAACAGACCAGCAAGCAGCCTGGCGGACAGAAAAAAGCAGTCCGGTGGCTGCGTGGATCCGGGGATGCGTGATGCAATGCATCGCAGCCCTACTCCAGGGGCCAGTCTGTGTAGCCCTCTGGGCAGCTTCACAGACTGGGAACGGATCCTGCCTGACCCACGTACCATAAAAGGACTGGCAATGGTTGCGTTGCCCCCAGAACAACTGTGTAGCAATAAAGCGTCAGGGTATGGTGCCTGTAAAACAGTTGGGTAACGTCCCCCAACTTCAAAATGGAAGCCACTAGAGTAGACGGCAGACAGCAAAGGAGACCAAATGCCAACCATGGATGATCTGGCCGTAGCTCTGGCGCTTCAGGATGCAGCGCCCACTGTGAAATGCAACATCTTCATCTGGGGTGGCGCGCAATATTCCAGCGACGGCAGCCGTGCCCTGATAACTGCAGCGCGACAGATGGGCTTCACGCCGGTGGAGCTTTGCCTTTCCGGGGAGGCGCCACCTTCCGGGGTCAGGATGGGCTGGGCTCAGGAGCCAGGCTGTGATCGCGTGACGGTTGCTGCCTCCGCGCATGGACTGGACCAGCTGCCGGGGCTTCTCTCCTCCGGAGATCTGCTCTTCATAAATGGCTACAATCTCACCCCTGTCCAGTGGCATCTCCTGAGCACCCATATGTCCCGGGAGCTCTCCCACGGCCGCCTCAGGGCCCGCCCGCTGCTGGTGCTCGCCCCAGCTGACGCCAGCGTCCCACCACCACTGGTCAATGGAGCCCTCCATCTGGAACTGGCCGAATCGCGGGGCGCTGACACGAGCCGGGATGCACTGGGCATCTCCCCGAGACGTATCATACAGACCCTCAACAGCCGTCAGTTTCTGGCGGAATGGAACCGTCGCCATCGCGAAACCTGGGCGTATATTGCGAAAGATCCAGTGACAGCACTTTCTCCGGGCCCAATATTTACGCCACTGGCGCGCCGCGCCATCCCACGCGCCCAGAACTGGGCTCTGGCCTCTGCCTGCTGGGCTGCATGCAGTCTGCTCAACCGCGACCCGCTACAGCTGATGGCCGGTGCGGTCGGACCAATGGGAGCCAGGCGGGCGCTTTCGTTCTCCGCATCTGACCATTCGTCAAAGGCGCCCTGGGATATAGCCGAGCTGAACGGTGCTCCCAGGCCAGGCAGCATCGCAAGTCTTTTGCGGCGGCATCCGGAACATGTGCGGCGTGATCCAGGGCATAACCACCCCGGCCGCCCCCCGCTGCGGCTGGGGCCAACAACAAAGATGGACGAGGGGCGCGCCCTTTAAGCCCGCCCACCGCGCGAGCCAGGACCAGTGAGGCCCGCGCGGCATGGGTAGACCCCGGGTCGGAGCCAGGTCTCCGGTTCCAAAGGACAGCCGCGCCAGATGGCGACAACAAGCGCATAAACGTCATCCGAACCGGTGTGGGAGCCCGGCGCGCTGCCCGTTGAGACCTGCATGAGGGGTGAACCCCACATCTTGTAGCCCCGAGAGCACTCTAGCACAATATAGGGGACCCCGTGGGCACCATCGCCCAAGTCATGCAAAGTCACAGCTCCTGTCCCCAAAGCGCAGGCTGGGGGCGCAGCAGGAAGGGAAGAAGAAAGCGCAATGCAGGAGAGAGACCGCCATCTGCGGTTACTGGTAGGCTGTAGATATGGCCAAGGGAACAAAAGCAGCAAAAAAACGCCCATCTCAGCCTGGCCGCCCAGCAGGTGTACCGAGGAAAGCCACAGCCACTCCCCGGCCAGCAGGAGCCCCGGGAACTGTAATTCCCGCCCGTTCTGGTCCTGTCCGGCCACGGGCTACGCGCTATTCCAGTGTAAGCTTCGAACCGATTCCCCCAGAGATTGAAGGGATTCCGTTCGACCGGATTCCTTATGTGGCAGGAGACCTGAAGCGCGTCGCCATAACAGGCGGTGCCATGATTGTCCTGATAATAATCGCTACATTCATCGTGCCCAGGCTGGTGTCATGAGCGAATCCATGCGCAGAGGAAAACCTTAAGTAATGCGCGTGATTCTTTATACCGGCAAGGGCGGTGTGGGCAAGACTACCGTGTCGGCTGCCACCGCGGTGCGCTGCGCCCAGCTGGGGTTGCGTACGCTCGTGATAAGCACCGATGCCGCACACAGCCTGGGAGACAGCCTGGACCGCCAGCTCGGCGACAAACCGGTAAAAGTAGCGGAAAACCTATGGGCGCAGGAGATAAATGCGCTCCATGAACTGGAGCACCACTGGGAAAACATCCACAAATATCTGCGCACACTGTTTGCCTCCCAGGGGATCGATGAGATTGTAGCCGAAGAGCTGGCTTCCCCCCCTGGCATGGAGGAGGTGGCAAGCCTCATGGTGATACGGGCCCATCGCAACAGTGGCGCCTTCGATGTAATTATTGTCGACTGCGCGCCCACCGGTGAGACCCTGCAGCTGCTCGCATTCCCCGATGTGGCCAAATGGTATCTCGAGCATATTTTCCCGATAGAACGCAACCTGATGAAAGTAGCCCGACCAGTCATGCAGCGCTTTGTGGCGATGCCGCTTCCCTCCGATGAGATGTTTGGCTATGTCAAGGACCTGCTCCTGGACCTGGAGAGCATGAAAAAGATCCTTGGCGACCGGACCACATCTTCTGTGCGCATAGTGCTGAACCTGGAAAAAATGGTGGTAAAGGAGGCGCAGCGGGCTTTTACCTACCTGAGCCTGTACGACTACCTGACCGACTGTGTCATCGTGAACCGCAGGTTGCCTGAGGAGGCAAGCGACCCCTACTTTGCTGCCTGGCGTCGGTCCCAGGCGCGCTACTCCGACATTGTGGAGGAAGCGTTCAGCCCGGTTCCCATTCTGGAGACACGCCTTTTTGACCATGAAATAGTAGGGTTGAAAAACCTGTCCGAGATGGGGCACAGTCTGTATGGTGACAGGGACCCATCGGCAATCTTCTACAAGCACATATCCCAGCGACTGAAAAAGCGGGGGGAAACCTTCGAGCTGGAGCTGGAACTACCCTTTGTCTCACAGAAGGAGATAGAGCTAAACCACGAGGAAGGGGAGCTCTTTATCACAATCGGCCCATACAAGAGGGAGATCTCCCTGCCCCGGGCACTAAATGGCGCAACAGTCGACAAGGCGACACTGAATGAAGGGGTTCTTAAGGTGACATTCAGCAGGAAGGCATCTTGACAAGGGTAGCCCAGCCACATATTCCCGGCCCCGGGCATCTGCTGGAGGAGCTGTCCTCACATCTCACCAGTGCCGTTGCGGAGCGAATCCCGCCCCGTGCCCTCTTTCATCTCCTTCTCGCACAGAAGGAGCTGCTGCTCGCAATCAACGAGATTGTTGAGCACAATGCAAATGGCAACGGCCGGACCGCTGCTGCGTCCAGGCGACCTGCTGCCAGCGCGCGGACTCGCAAGGCTACCCCGGGGCAGACGGCCAGAGCAAAAAGCCAGAAGAGGCCAAAGAGGATAACTGTTGAGTAGGGGTGGCAGGGCCAGGGGCTCCCTCTCGACAGGTGAGCGCCCAAGCGGGGTCTCTGTCGCCATCCTTGACAGGAAACTGCGCCGCGTCCTGATCCAGCTGCGGCCCTTTCCTCCAGGATGGGAGCTGCCCGGGGGACACCTCGGCCAATCCGAGTCGGTAGAAGACTGTGCCGTGCGCGAAGTACTGGAAGAATGTGGTCTGGTGGTAGAGCTGAAAGGCTTTGTAGGCTCTTACCGCTGGAGCGGACTGCGCCATGTCACTGACCTTGTCTACTGGGGTCACATAGCTGGTGGAACGCGCAGGCGCACACTGGAGTCCCTGTCAAGCCGATTCGTCGAGCCCACTTATCTTCCGAAAACACTGTTTCCCTGGTACCGTGAGCGGATCGAAGATGCTTTTGCCTGTGCCCGGGACAACGCAACCCCGGTGCAGCGAACGCAGGAGGTTTCCTGGCAACAGGTAGGGTTTTTCGGATCCCAGTGGCTGGAAGCAACCCGGGCAGTTGTTTCATCTGGGGTGGCTGCTGGGCGATGGAAAGGCCGCCACCCTGAGCGCGACAACTCCATAACTGGGGCCAAAAACGTCGAAGAGGAAAAAACAAGGTGAACCCCACCGGGCGCGCTTCGCCAGCACTCCCTGATCCAGCAGGTGATTCCGCTGCCCTGGCTCCAGCTGGGTCTACCGCCGGCCTGCTTGCCGCAGTCACCAGAATTGCAAGACTGGGACAGAGCGCGCGGGACGGGGCTGCAGTTTTTCTTGGCGCAGCGGAGGCCATGGCCGAGCTGCTTGGAGGCAAAGGTGCACTCTTTGCCAGTGCAGCAGGTGGAAAGCTCTCGATACAGCCCAACCCATATGGAATCGCGCCTGAACTGTGTGAGATACAGATCGCGTGCACGCCAGAACTGGAAGGGCTCCCCCATGACATCGTCTTTCGGGATCAGGTCTTCTCCGGCACGATTCTGGGACGGCCAGAGTTTGCCAGTTACGAAGACATCATCCGTCTTCTGGGAGCGCCCGCGGCAATCGCTGTCCCCTGGAAAGACGGCGCAACTCCCCAGGGCCTTGTATGTGTGTGGGGAGATTCTATACAGACATCAGCAGATGCAGCTGCCCAGCTGAAAATGCTGGCTCAGGTAACCAACCTCGCTCTTGCGTCCAACCGGGAGAAAGAGCGGATGCTGGGGGCCATCTCCTCCATGGAAAAGCTGGAGGTGGAGAACCAGGCATTCATGCGACTCATGACCCATGAGATCAACGCACCGCTGTCAGTGATATCGGGCTACCTGGAGATGTTGCAGCAGGGTATGTTCGGGCAGGGACCAGCCGAGTGGAACGCTCCCCTTGCCCTGGTGCAAACCAAAACAAGGGAGCTGGTCCAGCTCATAGACGAAATGTCTCTTTGCCTGCGGATAGACCGGGGCACGCTTTCTCCCAGGCAGGCCGCCATTGACCTGGATGAGGCCGTAACAGGAACAGTCGCAAACTGGGAGGAAGAATTCGCCTCTTCAGGCGGCAGTATCGTCTGGCCATCTGCTGCGCAGCCCATCGTCGTAAAGGCCGACCGCACCCTGCTCCCTGTTATCCTTGGAGCACTTTTGAGCAATGCGCTGGGATTTGGCGGTAATCCTCCGACTGCCCACATCACCGTTGCCAGGGAAGAGAGCATGGGCGTGGTACGGATCGCTGACAACGGTGCCGGGGTTGCCGAGGCCGTGCTCCCAAAGATGTTTGACCGGTTCTTCCGAGGACAACTGGCACATCGAAAGGGAGGCAGTGGACTTGGCCTCTACCTCGGCAGGGCGCTGGCCGTAGCTATGGGCGGCAGCCTTTCGCTGGAGAGCACAGGTCCAGAGGGCTCGACCTTCGTACTCAAACTTCCCCTATTCACCAGCTAAATGGGTATCGTGCTGCTTCTGGCAGCCGGGATTATCGCCATCATTCTGGCTGCGGAGCTGTTTACCAACGCGGTCGAGTGGCTTGGGTATGCCTTGAAACTGGCTAGTGGCGCAACCGGGAGTCTCCTTGCGGCCATTGGCACGTCCCTGCCAGAGACAGTGGTGCCAGTTGCAGCGCTGCTGCAGCATAGGAATGCGGGGAACAATCTTGCCGCCGGGGCCATACTGGGGGCGCCGTTTCTCCTGTATACGCTTGCACTATTTATGA
>JAJZMA010000024.1 GCA_021850405.1 bacterium | reverse complement strand
GGTACGCGAGCGGGTTGCTGCTGAGGCGGGCCTTCCGGTTGAAGCCATAGTAATGACCAGTGGCGCAGCAGGTGCACTATCTGTCCTGCTGCGGGCACTGGTCAACCCCGAGAGCACAGTGATAGGGTTTGCTCCCTTCTTTGCGGAATTTGCCAGCTGGAGTCGTGCTGCAGGGGCTGCCTTTGTGGCGATACCACCTTTGCCGCAGGACAACAGCTCCCTGAATCTGGCTGAATTTGAGGCGGCCATCTCCCCCACTGCAGCAGCCGTAATCATAAATAGCCCAAACAACCCTTCTGGGCATGTCATGACTGTGGACGAAGCAAGGGGCATTGTGGACATCCTGCTTGCAAACAAGAAAAAAACCGGCAGGATGATACCAGTGCTGCTGGATGAGGTATACCACCAGCTAACCTACTGCCAGGGAGCAACAGCTGGCGCCGACCTGCTAGAACGGAGCTGGCCCCTTACGTTCAGGGTGCGCTCCTATTCAAAGGATCTTGGCCTGGCAGGAGAGCGGATAGGCTACATGGTGCTGCCCGAGATGTTGCGCACCAGGCAGTTCCTGAGCACTCTTGAGGCAACGATGCGGTGCATGGGGCAGATAAATGCTCCCGCAACCGCACAGATGGCGCTGCTCCATCTGGACACTCTCATGATAGATCCCAGGCCCGCTGCCACACTCATGCAGGATCTGGTGTCTGCTGCAGAAAAGCTCGGAATAAGTGCCCAAATGCCAGACGGTGGCATCTACCTCTGGATTCAGTCAACCGGGGAAGACGCCCTGCCACTCTGTGAGAAACTGGCCGAGCGTGGCGTGATAGTTGCTCCCGGAATAGCATTTGGCGCGCCTTCAGCGCTGCGCCTTTGCGTAACTGGAGGCAGGGAAACAGTACTACCAGCGCTACAGATAATCTCGCAGGAACTGGCTACTGGCTAACATGGCCACACTCTCCCTTTGCCGGACTGCACATGCTGCCAGCCCGGGAGCCAGGAGAACACCCAGACGTATGCCTGCACTACTGCGTGCCATGCGCGAGTGTGTCCTGATTTTCGGCGACCGCCGGAAACTGACGGGAGTAAGCCAGCGACAGTGCCCAGGATACAGCAGTCTTACCCACCCGGGTTTTCACGCCAGTGTCACCTAGCGCTGATAAATCTCGCGACGATGGCCCATGCAGAAAACCAGAACAACAAGCTTATTGTCGTCGATCCCGTAGATAATCCGGTAGCTACCCGTACGAACGCGCCACTCACCCGAGCCACCAGAGAGCTCGGCCGCGGCAGGCGGACGCGGCTCAACAGCCAGCAGCTCAATGGCGGCCTGCATGCGCCTCCTACCATTCGGGTCGAACTTGCGCAGCTGGCGCACAGCCATGGGAGACACGGTTACCTTGTAGGTCATGCCAAGCCGAGATCGGCCTTCATTTCCTCCCAGGGTACCGGAGTCTCGCCCATAGCCCGCATCTCAGCACGAGCTGCTTCAGCAGCACGAATGTCTTCCATGTCTTCGGCCAGTTTCAGGATGCCACTGAGATCGTCAGCGTCGATAACGGCCGCCACCCGATGACCACACCTGAGCAGATAGATGGGTGTGTGCTCCGCGCGCACACGAGCAATAATGTCGGCCAACTGTTGGCGTGCCGCTGAAACCGGGAGTTCTGCAAAAGAGAACATGTACAAATCGCACACTGAACCACCGTTATGTACAAGGGCTTGCCAGCAACCTCCTCCCGGATCCCCAGCAGAAGCCCGGTCAGAAACTGTCACTCGCAAGGCATCCTGGGGCCGGGGATGATGGCCGCACCCCGTATGATGAGATCACCAGATGCAATCGGGAAAAGCATCGTCTTGGCAGCATGGTAGAGTAGGCAACTGGATCAGCCCGTAGGCCTCCCCAGCCGCCCCTCATCAAACCGTGCATGAGATTTGCCCTCACACGGCTTTCCGACGGTGTTCACGTAACCCCTGTCGCAGACGTTGAGTAACGGACCGACCCCGAGAGGCGGTACACACAAAGCGTGGCCATCCACGCATTGGTATGCACTTTACCCCAACGGCGCCCCGACTTCTGTCTCTTCTTGCTATCAAAGAGCGCGAGCCGTTCGTGGACGTAGCTGTCAATCTGGGAAAACTTCCGGGCGGAGTTGCCCGTCCGAAAGTAAATGTTCCATCCTCGCAGCACCGGGTTCAGCTCTTCTACTATCTCCGCAATGGGATGTTTCAGCTTGTGGCGCGGTGCCGTTATCTCTCTTATCCGTTGCCGGATTGAGGACATGGCCCGCGTTGACGGCCATCGCTGACAGTACCGTTTCTGGTACCGCCACGACATTACCATATGGATGTGGAACCCCAGAAAGTCAAAGCCGTGCGATCCGTCCCCCACATACACCAGACGAGTTTTCGTCGGATGCAGGGTGAGGTGTAGGCCGCTGGCCCTTCTCTGGAGCCACGCCAGGGCTTCCTCTGCATCTGCCTTCGTTCGACACAGGATTACCAGATCATCCGCATAGCGGATGATCTTCCCAAGATGGCTCATCTCCTTCTCAAAGAGAGCATCCAGAGCGTGGCCGTACACATTGCTCAGCAAAGGCGATATGGTTCCTCCTTGCGGAATCCCCGTTGAGGTTGAGACATATCGTCCCTCCTCCATCGCCCCAGCTTTGAGCATCAGTCGTAACAGCCGCAGTACCCGTCGGTCGCTCACGCGACGCGCCACAAGCTTCAGCAGAAGCTCATGGTCAATGCTTCCAAAGTAGTCGGCAAAGTCCACCTCGACGATCCATCCCTTCCCGCCGTTGATTTCCTTCCGGATTACCTCCAGCGCTTGCTGCGCCGAACGCTTCGGTCGAAAACCGTACGAACAGTCCAGAAAACTGGCCTCAAATAATGGTTCGAGAACCAGCCGTGTCGCTGTCTGCACAACGCGATCCACCACCCCCGGTATCCCCAGAGGCCGTCGTTCTGACGGTCGTCCGGGTTTGGGAATGAGGACACGTCGTACTGGTCGGGGACGATATCGCCCCTCCCCAAGCAGTGCACAGACATCCGCTATCATCCGCTCGTCACCGTAAACTTCAATGTCTGCGATGGTCTTGCCGTCGATGCCAGCGGCTCCCTTGTTGCGCTTCACCTGTCTCCAGGCTTCGCGCACAATGTGGGGCTGAGTTATCCGGTCATAGAGTGCATGGAACCTCCGTGTTGGCGTCTGCTTCGCGGCCACGTAGAGCGTTCGCTGGAGTGCACGAGCTTTGTCGATGGGGTTGTTGGCGTTCGCCATGCCCTCACCCGTCCCTCGCAGGGAACGCGTCACCGAAGTCGGGGCCCTTTCCTACGACAGGTTCTGTTGTCCTGCCGATCATGGGTACTATGGCCCCGTCCGACTCCCTCCGCACCGTACCGGCTTTCGGTATGGCCTTATACCGGGACATGCTTCCGACAGTCATTGACACACCGTCGGGTGCGGTAGGGTCTCCCCAGTTGACCAACCAGCCTTCTCCACATGCCGTCACCTCTACACCGTCGTGGTTCCGGGGTGCTCCAGAATCCATGCCTCGGAATTCTGCCTTCGCCCAAATCACCCGGGCTCGGCCCACGTATCGCCTTACGGCACTCCATTTCGATGCGGTAGTGTTCATTTTCATTGCGGCCTGTGGATTTGCTTCTCCTCGCTTCGACGCCCACCTCTCGATGGACGCCGGAGGTTGACTAATCGCCTCCTCTGGCGGCTTGGCGATGCGGGACTTGCACCCGCTGGTTGATTGGCCCTTTGCTGGGCACACGTGGCTTTTGGAGTTGATGCGGCAGGACAGTAGGACCATCGCGGTGGGCGACAGTCCGGGCCGAACATTCACCATTCCCTTCCAGACCAGTCTCCCGTGCCTTGGGCCGGAAGGGCGAACCAGTTTCACCATGGCCCCCTCCTGCGTATGCCCGCTTTCTACCGGCTAATACAACCAATGAGAGCCACCGAGAACACGACATTGTCCTGGGATCGGCAAGGGCACCACTCGCATTCCTATGCATCCAGCGCCCAACTCACCGGATTGCGTCAGCAAATGCCCTCTGGGGTAGCGTGACACCGAGCCCTGCCTCCTGCAGATAGCTGGTGCCCACTGCAAGGCAATACGATGTTGTCTCACAGGCAAGCGCTGCACTAGCGTTTTGCGATGCCAGACCAGCAGGAGATACTGGCAGGGGGAGAGCGTCGCTACTGATGTGGCTCCCGACAATGTTCACAACCTCCGGGCGAGCACCAGTACCATTGACCCCTTGCCCCAGCTCCTCAGTCCCGGCGACGATACATCTGGATGTTGTGGAACACCAGAGTGAGGTTCCCAGATCGACTACCCTTGCCACCGGGCTGGCAGCTATCCTGTCGACAACCTCCCCATTTGCAACCAGCAGCTCATGTATCTGTGCACTGGAGGCATTGTTCCAGAAGATTACACATCCGGACTTGCCAGGACAGGACATTGCCACGGGAGAGCTGGGCACGGGGACCGCACCCACATCCTGCAACACCTTCCAGGCCCCACCGCTCGTGACCGCGCCCATAAACTGTGACACCGGTTGGTTGGTTTTGGCTCCCGCTGCCAGACACACAGATGGGCCACAGGCCACACTCACGGGAGCAAAGGGCAGGTGGACTGACCGCCAGGTTCCAGCAGAGAGCTGGAACAGCCCGGAGTTGTTGAGCGAGAGGCAGTTTCCTGGTGCCTGGCAGGCAACCTGCTCAATGGTCTCTCCGGATGAGCCCGGCGCGGCCGCACTTTTCCATACTCCACCCTCCCATGACAGGAGTACTGGCATGCGGGACTTGACGGGAAGAAGCCCCTCTGAGATGCAAGGACCCTCTGCCGGACAGGCTGGCGGACCAATCCCAGCCGCCAGGCAGTAATTCGCAGAAGGGCAGGCAATGGAGTCCAGCGACCCTGCTGTACGCGGAACTGCACTCATCACCCAGTTGCTGCCGTTCCACTTCTCGACAACTGCGCTCATGAATCCAGGCGGCCCCTCAAGGCTCCCAACTGCAAAGCAGAGTCCGTGCCCAGCGCAGGCGATGCCCTGCAGGGCTACATCCTTGCTCACCACACTGACAGCGCTCCAGGCGGGACGCTGGGTTGCAGCCGTAGGCGCGCAGGCTGCAAGCAGTCCTGCGGAAAGCATTCCGGCAAGCAGGAGGCGTCCTTGAGGCTTCATGTCAAACAGCCTTTACCTGATCACAGGGAGCGGTGGAACCGCAGGATCATACTCTTCGAGCGTCATTGCTGTTTTTCCCGTGTATGGGTTGACAAAAAGCAGAAAGACATTGGGAGTTGGTGTCGACGGCGCCGAGGCAGAGGGCAGAGCCCCACTGGATGGTCCGACTGAAAGTCCTCCGCCACTCGACATTGGAACCCCGCCAGCCGGATCGAGAGCAATCACCCAGTACACGGCTGCGGAGTCTGATCCGGGTGCAGCTGGCACACTGGCAACCTTTGCCAGGGATGCGGCAAGCACTCTTGTACCCTCCGGCTCACGTGCAATCAACAGGGATTCCATGGCATTCTTGCTCATCATGGAATGTGGCGTCCCCCCCACCACAAGACTTGATGGAACCGAAGATGCACTTGTCCACTCAAACGTTACGTCGGAAAATGCCGTTGTAGCCTGGAATGCACTGGTTGGAAACCACCGACTCGGAGCGCCCACAGCCCCGTAAGCTCCAGCGTGGCTGGATGCTGCCAGCAGGACTACTACAGCTACCCCTGCGACTGCAAGTCCAGAAGCCACCAACACAAGACGGTTTCTCAGTTTACCAGACATACTTCAACCCTCCAGAACCTGTTGTATCTTCCCCGGGATTGCGTGTACCAGATTGTCCATGGGGCAACGTCGCACCAAGGGCACGCCAGCGCAAGTTCCCCGGCAAATCCCACGCATGCAAGTCAACACTACCCCTCTCCTCCATTTAGCCACGCCCTCCCGGTCAAGACAAGGCTACTTGCGCTGCGCCCGGCTGCATTGCAGGAAGGAGAATCATGCTGGATCTGCCGGGGCCCCAGGTCCAGTGTGTTTGCACAGGATCCACCACGACAATAGCTCGCCCAGATGCCTCCATCCCCAGGCACGCAGTCCCGCTCGCTCGACTGGGTGGCAGGAGGACTATTCGAGCCGTTGCCACACCTTCTCACGTCCAGGGTAGGCAATGTGCCCTGCCGGTAGGCAGCCATCGCGATAGATGACTTGCAAAATGCAGGAAGGGGATACTGACTGGAAGCATCCGAGACCAGCTGGCTGGGTCGCCATGTGAAAACAGCCGGATCAGGGGTATGGCGCCACTCCAATGGCCCATCGTGTACCTTCCTGGGCATTTCTTCCTCCCTGCTTTCGAGGGCAAGCACATGTCCCTCTACTTATTAGTGGTAAAAAACCGCAAAAAGGTTCAATATTGGTCAAAATTGGTCACCGTGACCAGGGGTATTGACGCAAATGGCACTTGTGACCGGAACTGGCGCCCCCAGCCAGCCGGTGACCCAGGTCGTGGTGTGCCGTAGCTCTCCTGCATATCGTCACCACCACAATGAGGCAGCGTCGCCCTTCCTGCCCCCTGCCAGCCTCCCCTGCATGCACCAGCAGGATGCAGGGGCCAGCAGGGTACTTACCGGCACCCCCAAAAGGGCGGCCAAAGGGTACAAGGCGCTAGACTCTGGTGTGCCAGAAAATGAATCCCTACCGTGCGCAGGAGGTTTTACCAGCAATGTACGATGCGATCCTTGCCGAGACCGTCTCAATCCGTGGGCACAACGATGACGATATCGAGGCCTACCTGGCTCGCCCCATGGCCCAGGGCCAGCGGGGCGGTGTGGTGGTCATCCATCACATGCCTGGTTACGACGCTGCGACCAAGGAGATAGTACGGAAATTTGCTGTCAATGGATTCAATGCCATCTGTCCCAACCTGTACCACCGTGAGGCTCCTGGCGCCAAGCCAGATGATGCTGCCGCCACAGCAAGGGCAAACGGTGGTGTGCCGGATGAGCGGCTTGTGGGGGATGTCGCCGGAGCGACACATACCCTGCGTAACCTCACCACTTCAAATGGAAAAGTTGGCGTAATCGGCTACTGCTCAGGGGGGCGCCAGTCTTTTCTCTCTGCCTGCAGCCTTGACCTGGATGCCGCTGTCGACTGCTACGGGGCTGGCGTGGTGCATGGAACCCCAGCAGGCTCACCTCTGACCTTTGCGCCAATAATGGACAAGGCAGCAAACCTGTCGTGCCCACTGCTTGGCATGTTCGGCAAGGACGACAAGTTCCCTACACCTGAGGAGGTAGAGATCCTGGATGCGGAGCTGAGCCGGCTGGGCAAGACCCATGAGTTTCACTCCTACGAAGGAGCTGGCCATGCCTTTTTTGCCGTCGACCGCCCCAGCTATCGGCCGGAAGCCGCCAATGACGGGTGGGAGAAGATCTTCAGCTGGTTTGACACCTATCTGGGCAGATAAGGATCCAGTCGGTCCGGGGAAGGGAAAAAGGAAGGAGCCAATAAAATGTGCACATATGAAACCACAAAGCTCTGCATACAGGGGAGTGGGAAAGGCACCAGCAGCTGGAGACGCGTAACCAGCGCCACTGTCTACCTGGATCACCCT
>JAJZMA010000172.1 GCA_021850405.1 bacterium | reverse complement strand
AGCGCTCTTATTGAACTCAAAGAGTGGGAAATGGAGCGGGAGACGAGACTCGAACTCGCGACATCCAGCTTGGAAGGCTAGCGCTCTACCAACTGAGCTACTCCCGCATCTCCTGCCATGACATGGGTCCTGGTCTGTGGTTTTGGTTTGGCGTGGTGACATCCCGCAGCAAGGGCTCGGCCATGGCACCATAGAGCATACCAGCTGGTTGCAGCGCAGGGGCGATGGGGGATCGTCCCCAGACTGTATACCCTGGTACATTCGCCTGGGTGCAGCCAGGCGCCCGGGTGTGCAACACTGGCGCTGGATGACCCCTGTCGGGGACAGTCAGGCTGCTACCTCGGGCCTTCCCGCACCGGGTCTCCTGCTGCCTGCAATCTTCCTCCGCGTGATACGAGCCCAGTTGTGCCGGAAGTTGCCCCCTGCGGCGGGCTGGCGGGTGACCGTTGCAGACTGCGGGTGTACGGTGAGTAGTTCAAACTCACTGGGCAGGATTGCGCCTGCATAAACCTCCCTGGCCTCAGCCAGTATCTGTGTAGCGCTCTCCTTCCTCGAGATGTGGGTTATCGCCAGCGCCCCTGCGCCTGCCAGATGGGCGACTAGTGCAGCCTGACCCGCTGTACTGTGTCCAATGCGGTGGGCCCACCTGCTGCGTGCTGTCGAAAAGGTTCCCTCGTGGACCAGCAGGTCGCAGCCGCGAGCTGCCTCCAGAATTGCAGAAGATGGTCTGGTGTCCCCACTGAAAAGTATGTGCCTTGGCCTGGGCCCCGCTTCATGGAATTTCCATCCCATGGATGTAATGGTGTGGTCTCCAGGAATGGCTTGCAGGGTACCGTTTGCCATCTGGATCTGTCCGCCCGGGCCAACTGCATGAAACTGGATCCGGCCCTGGCGGACCAGCAGATTGATCACCCCTCCGATGGCGGCCGGCGGCTGGGGACCATATATGTGAAGCGGAGCCCTTCCCAGGTGGCCAGCACCTCTTGTGGAGGGGAGGGCGCGTACCAGCGAGGGTATCCCAGATGCGTGATCGCTGTGCCAGTGCGTGATGGCAACCATCGAGAGGCTGGCTGGGGCAATCCCTGCCTTTTTTAGCTGCGCCACCGCATGTGCACCACAGTCAATGAGTACGCGGTCGGTACCGCAGGCTAGCAGCATGGCAGATGTATTGGAGCGCAGGTCAGGCGTTGCAGCCGAAGTGCCCAGAAACTGCACATGCAATCTTGGCGCCCTGGCGGTTCCGCCTTTTGGACCGGCAGTGGGTGCCTGCCTGTTCCCAGTCCGTGCTCTCCTGCTCATGAATGCACATATTAGGTCAATTCATGCACGGATTTGGGCACAGAACTGACACAGCTGAGACTCTAGCCCCTTCGCAGCTTGCCATTTGCGCTGCATTCTGGATCAGTCTGTGTTATATGGAGCGATCCCTATCTGCCATGATCAGTTCATGATCCATCGTACCGGCTCATCAGTCCGGGTCCCACAGACAGAAGAGCCCATCGCCAGGGGTGGAATACTGAATCCGCTGATAGCCATTGTCATCATTGGGGCTGTCGCATTTGGAATGCTGCCGGTGTGGAGTTTTACCCCGCCGCATCTGGCTCCAGTCGCCACGCCACAACTGGTGGGTGGGGAGTACACCGACCCAGCCTACGACCTTCCTGTGGACAGGGGGATTGCCCTTACTGCCCCAATCTCCTCCCAGTATTCTGGTGTTGGCCAGATCCGGGATTATGTCAGCGCAGATGGCAGCACACCTGCTTCTGCCTCAGCCCCCGCGGCTGGCGCTGCAGTGCTGGCTTTCTGGCACCGCCCAGCCAAACCTGGGTTTTCCAACCGGGTTTCCCAGTTGCAGGCTGAATTCGGCAGCGACATGGAATTTGGCTTTCTGGGCACCAGCCCTGCCCGGATGCAGGAGATGTTGTCCGCCAACGGCCTGCACGTAGCCTGGGGCCAGGGAGATTCAGCGCTTCGGCAGTGGGTGGGAGCCGGGTATCCCGTGGTCGTTCCACTGGATCTTGGCTCAGCTACGCATTCCATTGGGTTTGGATGGGCGGTGGTGTACGCCTACTCCTCCAGCAGTGTGTACCTGCTTGGTGGTGGCGGTGGTGCCGGAACAGCGCCAGCAGGGGAGGCGTGGGCAAGCTTTGACAGCAGCTGGACCCAGGGAAGCTGGAACCGCCTTACCGGAATGCAGGGCGATTTCCTGGTTGCAGCACCCTACCCGCTGCCGCTTGCGGCACCAGTGGCGTCCCAGGGTACTGGCAGCTCTATCGGCCCATAATCGGGTTGTCTGGGTTCACTTTGGCAGGCTGAAACTGCGCTGCCTTGTGGGCTTGTCAGCCCGTCATGAGGGTGCGGATGCTAAAGAGGAATACGGCAAGTGGCCCTGCCATTACCAGGACCGCCTCCATTCTCGCACTCTTGTCACGGGCAAAATAGAGGGCTACGGGGATTGACACCAATGCTGCAGGACCATAGAACCAGTGGAGCGAATCTGCTGGATGATAGCCACCGACTGTGGCGAGCAGGAGGCCCAGCAACCCTTCCACTGCAATAACTGCAACCAGCAGGTATAGATACGGGCGCAATCCAGCAGCGGTTCTTGCCGGGCGGATTCCCAGTGCTCCCCATATGGCACCAACCAGTCCCAGTACCAGAATGGCGATGCCAATTCTCATGTGGACGCTCGCAAGTATGGACATCAAAAACTGGCTATCCTGTGCGCGCTATCCCTGCGCCATGGCAGGAGAACATCTGCTCCAGTTGTTTGCCCAGGCCGAAACGGCTTTAGGCATGAGCGCAGGAGCGGGGTTCACCCTCACCGTCAGCTGTCTGGAAACTGTGTCCACAGCCACATGTGCTGACAGCGTTGGGATTGTTGATGGTAAAGCCACCCCCCATCAGCTCATCTACATAGTCGATCTCTGCCCCCTCCAGGTGGGGCTGGGATGCAGCGTCCACGTATACCCGTATGCCATTCACATCCAGCACCTGATCATCTGCTGCAGGTGGGTTTTCGTCGAGACCCATACCGTATGAAAATCCAGAACAGCCCCCTGGTTGCACGTAGACGCGCAGGGCAAGCTGCTGTCCTTCATCCTGCTGGGAGAGGACGGTGCGAAGCTGGCCAAGTGCTGTTTCCGAAACTGTGATCATGTCAATCCCTCATCTTCTGGTCTGCTGTCCCAGACCCTCTGCATCAATGATAGCGCTCTTTTGTCAGTTTTGAGGGGGAAAGGGGAGCTCCCTTGTGGCTGGGAGCGGCTGCATCCGCGCTTCGGATGCGTATCGCGGAAGGTGAATATCCTCCTGATCGACAAACTGCATGGCTGCTGCCAGACGGCGATGGCCAGCCACGTCACGTATCTGCCGGTACATCTCCCGGGCAATATCACGGTAGGACCGGTGTCCCTGGGGCGAGGTTCGAAGCTCGATAAGGTGGATGGCTTCCCGTGCGGAAAGGGTCATGGAGTACCGGATCCTGTGTCCAAGGGTGAGGACGTAGGGGGCAACCAGTGGGTTGTGTTCCAGGAGTGCTCCATGCAGCACCTCACTTTTGCCAACAGCATCCCGCCACTCCGATTCGAGCCCGGCATCGATGACCTCAAGGGGGCAGGTAAAGCCAAGGGAGGAATTTACCTCCTGCCACTGGATAGTCAGCATGCGGTGCCGCTGCAGGTCCCTGAAGGCACCGTAGTCGGAGACGATCTCGAAGCGGTAGTGGCACTCCTCAAAGCCCCTGCCCGGCTTGTGCCGCCGGTTGCGCCTCTCTCCTACAGCGCGGAGGAACAGGTCATCCATCTGGCGCGATGTCAGGGACCGTATATGCCGCTCCAGGTCTGGCCACGACAGGGCTCCATAGGGGTAAAGCGCACCGGTCAGTATCCTCACCTCTGCATCCTTGTCGTACGAGAGCAGTCGCACCGAAGGAGGCTCTGGCAGCGCAGGTGGCGCGTCTGGCCTGGCCTGTGCCAGCGCCTCCCGTATTCCTGCCAGGTATTGAACCCAGACACCACCGCGGTCGGGGCGGTCCAGCCGGGAAACAAGGTCCGGCATCGTGCGCTGCAGCTCCTGGTTGATCAGCTCAGCGTATCTTTGTGCTTCTGGCAATGAATCTGCCCTAAGGCGCAGCACCAGCTGCTCCAGGGACTGGGCACTTCCATAGATGCCGACATTGCTGACGGTAGCTATCGGCAGCAGGGATCTGGCTATGTCGAGCGCCAGGGCCCGGATGGCCCGTGTCCTGGCGGCGGTATTTTCCTGCTGTGGTATGGTCTGCTCAAGGTGGTCGCGCAGCCGCTGGATTGACCTTGAATACAGTTCAAATAGATTATCCTGCGCCGCCTGGTACTCTTCCTGCAGGCCCGTCTCTAGTATCTCGGGCCCCCGGTAGTAGCGGAATTGTCCTCCAGGCTTGTCTGTATACGGAATGTACCGGGTGGACTGCTCCAGATAGGCCATGAGACGGCCCCATTCAATCTTCTTGAGGAGCAGCTGGGATGCCTGCTCACAGGCGATGTGTACTCCACCCAGCTGGGCAACTGAATCATCCCCAAACTCTCCGATTACCCGGGCAAAAAGCTCACTCGCGCGGGAAGCACCAGCACTGGCGGCAGCGGGCTCTTCGGTTCCTGTCTCGAGAAACTCATCCAGGAGCAGTCGTCGAAGCGACTTTGAGGTCCGGCTGTATCGTGCAAAGAGCGCCGCCTTGGTTGCCTCAGGCAGGTTGCAGAGCGCAAATACTGGCGCATCCTGGTTGCTGGTGTATCGGGACAGCCTTGTCCTTTCTTCGACTGTCCAGCTCTCGGCGAGATAGGTCACTTGATTTCAATTCTCCAGGGTAGAGGGCGTCGGGAGGGTTGGGTCACTCACAATGCATATTAGATGAACCCGCGCATGCTGCTTTCCCTGACCCTTGTCCTCGTTCTGGCGCTCGCCGGAATCCTGCTGGCTTTTCAGGTCCCCGCACCAGCACTTCCTCCCACCAACGTGCACCTGACCAGCGATGCAGCGCTCTCTTCTTCCACCGCTGTCGCAGTTGGCTACCAGGTGAACCCGTATGGCTGGGACACTGCTGCAGCCGAGCTGTATGCGCATGGAAAATGGAAGTTTGGCCTTGCAGCCAGCAACAGCAGCGATCATGGGACTGCACTGGATGGCGTAACCGCGCTTTCAGGTGGCAGGGCATGGGCAGTTGGTTACAGGACGAGCACGGGTGGGCTCGCAAGGACGCTCACAGAGCTCTGGGATGGGCACTCCTGGAGCGTGTGGCCCAGCACCAACCCTGCGGCAAGGGGAGATACCCTTCAGTCAGTACTGGTGGTGCCAGACGGGGCAGTATACGCTGCGGGGTTCAGTCTGGGTAGCGCAGGCTACTCTGAGCCCCTGGTTGAGCGGTTTTCCGGATCCAGGTGGGTGCAGGTCGCAAGCCCATCCCTGCCGCCTGGTGCAAGAGGGGGCCAGATCCTGTCCCTTACATCATATGGCGGCCATGTTTTTGCAGCAGGCTATATGCTTGACCGGAATGGAAACCAGTCCCCACTTGCGTATCAGCTCTCCGGCAGGCTGCAAGGGGGCCATCCGCTGTCCTGGCGGAGCCTTTCTGTTCCTGTCAAGCCAGGAGGAAAGGGAGAGGTCCTTACCAGCGCCAGGGGCGTCGGCGATGCTCTCTGGGTGGCTGGATATGTTGAGCCAGTTGGTGGTCACGACAGTGGCTTTGTCGGGAAGCTCACTGCAGGGCAGTGGAGCACCTGGGTTGTCTCGTACAAGGGTGCCTACACCCATCTCAACACAATTGGTGTCTTTGCACAGGTGCCGGTCGCGGCTGGCTATGCAGTCGGAGCGGCAGGTTTCCCGGTCCGGGTGGAATTCCTGCTTCCGGAAGGGGAACACAAGTGGATGGCAGAGCGGGTTGGGACTGGATATGGTCAGGTCGCCTGGATGGAGCAGGTGGGCACTCTTGTCTGGGGCTGCGGGTTTGCACAGTACAACACTGGGCCCGATACTGCCTGGACCGGAGTTATCCGGTTCTGATCCTTGCCATCAGGGGTGATCATGGCGGGAGGGATTCACGGCCGAGACATGTGGACATAAATGCAGGCACATTATTGGGGGGGAGGCTGGATCCTTCGTATACTTGGCTGTATGAGGCTTTCCAGTATTGTCATCCGTGCCGCAACCTTGGCGGCTGCACTGGTTCTCTCTGTTGGTCCTGCCCTGGCACAGAGCGCCACCCTTTCCCCGTTTTTACTCGTGAGCACGCCCTCCCTGGGTAGCGGCAATTCCGGGCAGCTTGTTGCAGTTGCAGACGTATCGCCAGAGTCAGCGTGGGCGGTGGGTAACCAGCAGTCCGGTTCAGAGCCGCTCATGGAGGCCTGGTCGAATGGCGCCTGGCATCAGGTGTCGGTGCCGCTCCCGATCTCACAGCAGACCACTGCAGAGCTGTCGGATGTGACTGCCGTATCGCCCAGCAGTGCCTGGGCAGTGGGCTACTTTGACAACCAGTCGGGCAGTGCCCAGCCACTGGTGGAGAAGTGGAATGGACAGCACTGGCGTGCGGTTACCACTCCCTCAACCAGCGTCAGTTCCACCAATACATTGAGTGCAATCTCTGCCGACACCCCATCAGATGTGTGGGCGGTTGGAAGTTATCAGTCCCAGGCCGGTGTCACACAGACGCTGGTTGAGCACTGGCAGGGGAGTGGCTGGACAATCGTGACCAGCCCCAATCCGGATCCCAACAACACGGCTGTCCTTACCTCGGTTGCTGCGCTCAGTCCCACAGATGTCTGGGCTGCAGGTTACTGGATGGACTCTACCACCGGGAATGACGAGCCGCTGGTGGAGCAATGGAACGGATCAGTATGGAATATCATCCAGTTTCCAGTTCCTGACCTTGGTGGAGACACCTATATAACAGCTATCGCTGTTGCCAGCGCCAACGACATCTGGGCGGTTGGGGATTCAGGAAGTGGCATTGGGCCATCTTCAGCTACAGGCTCTTTTATAGGACAGTGGAACGGGACGCAGTGGACCCTGGATCCGACACCCGTGGACGGGAGTGAGCAGGTCAGTCAGCTCAATGGGGTTGCTGTTGTGTCGGCAACACTGGCTGTGGCAGTCGGCGCTCTTGGAAACCAGCCTCTGATTGAGATGTGGAATGGCTCCAGATGGGTACTCGGCGCGGCACCTTCGGCTGGTGATGCTGGGCAGTATGTCTTTCTTGGAGCTGCAGCATCCTCGGCCCAAGACATCTGGATTGTTGGCAATGCAACCAACGCACAGGGCAACACGGAACCAGTTGCCGCTCACTCTGGGTTGCTCCCAAAGCCCGCTGCCAGTTCTACATCTCGTCCGCAAAAGCAGCCTTCAGCAGGGGCTGGGAGTACGATCGGGTCAGTTGGCATTGTTGTTTTGCTTGTCCTTCTCGGAGCTTTGTATCTGGGTTACAAGTACTACCTCAAGAGCAAGGCTGGAAAGGATGACGATTCGTTTGGTGGTGGGTCGGGCGGCGGCAGTGATCTGGGGCCTGGGGGATACGGAGAGCTGCCAGCATGGAAGACGACAGGACGCCCCCCTCCAGGCAGTGCTGTACCGCGAAGAGATACCCGGCCGCGGGGTTGATTCGCGCTGGCAAGGGCGATCACCGCAGCTTGTGAGGGGGG
>JAJZMA010000217.1 GCA_021850405.1 bacterium | reverse complement strand
AAAAGTGGGGGGGAAGATGCAGGGCCTTGCCTGCCATCTGGTCCGGGAGGGGCAGACGCTTTTTCATTCCCATCTGGAGAGAGCCCGGATGCAACCAGCACTTCCCTGCGCTGCACATTGTTGCCGCTGCCCGCTCCGACAGCACCTGGTCGAAGCCCTGCAGCAATAGCCAGGGAAGCTACCACGCCGACACAGGCAAAGAGCAGCACCGTGCTCCCGGTAGAGATGGAGAGTGCTGCCACGACAAAAAAGATGGAGGGATAAAGTGCACGCCCCAGGCTCCCAAAAGAGCCGTTGACGCCAAGCGCCCTGCCTCTTGCCCGATCACTGAATGTGAGCTGAAGCAGTGAGCCGCCCACTGGATGGTAGAAGGAGCTCCCTGCCCCGGCGAGAACCGCAGCCAGCAACGAGACGCCATCGCGCGCCAGCCCAGCTGGAGCAGCAAGGGCGGCCGCAAAGGCAAAAAGCCCAAGTGCGAGAACAAGGATGCCAAAGGCCATTATGGTGCCCCGGTCCCCCAGTGAGTCCGCGGCCAGGCCCACCAGGATGCCGCAGCCGGCTGAGGTCAGATAATAGAGGGTAAGGACCGCAGTGACAAGCAGGGGGGACACGCCGTGCTGGCTCGCCAGGATGGCAGCAATAACTGGAATAAAGAATCCCATGCCGTCATTAATGAAGTGGCCGAGGGAAGAAAACACCAGCACGCGGATCCTGCTGGGGCGAATGTTTTCTGGCATTGCCTCATCCTACGGCAGCCACGCTGCGGGCAGCACTACCGATCATTCCCTGGGACAGTAGCAGAGGTGACGCCTGCAGATGGAAAGGGGCTGGATCCCTGCCACCACAATCCCAATCTACCTTCAACTGGAAGGAAAGGAAACACAGGATCCTGCCAGGTACAGCAGACAGATGCCCGCTGAATGCACAGGTTACCTGGGGCTCTGCCTAGCCATCATCCCGCGGCAGTGGTGGGAGGAGAACTACATCCAGCTCCCCTTTTGCGTACTGCGCCCGCAACAGCTTCTTGTCAAACTTGCCTACCGACGTCTTGGGAATCTCTGCGACCAGAGCCCACCGCTCCGGGAGCCACCAGCGCGCCACCCTGGACGAGAGGAACTGCCGCAAGCCTTCAGGCTCGACCGCAGCACCTGGCCGGGGTACCACACACGCCAGGGGGCGTTCCTGCCAGCGCTCATCCGGCACTGCGATTACTGCTGCCTCCAGTACATCCGGGTGGCCTGCAATCTGGTTCTCCAGCTCCACCGAGCTGATCCACTCTCCGCCAGACTTGATGACATCCTTGACACGATCTGTGATCTGCACCACTCCGGAAGGATCGATGGTTCCCACGTCTCCAGTACGCAGCCAGCCATCGTGAAAGCGGTCAGGGGCTTCCGCCCGGTAATACGCCCCAGTTACCCATGGGCCCCGCGCCTCAATCTCCCCCACCGACTTGCCGTCCCAGGGAAGCTCTCCCCCGTCCTCTCCGGTAATCCGTAGTTCGATACCGGCAGCTATGCGACCGGTGCGTGCCCTCCAGGCCACATCCTCTTCTGGAGTGCAGCCAGGCGGAGGAAAAGCCGCAGACCCAAGAGGGCTGGTTTCGGTCATCCCCCACGCACTCACGATGCGCAGGCCATGCCGCTCCTGCGCAGCAGCAATCATCGACTCAGGTATTGCGGATCCACCACTGATGGCAAGTCTCACCGAGGAAAAGTCCACTGGACTGGTCTCAGCGAGCAGGAGCAGGCCGCCATAGATGGTTGGCACACCGGCAATGAAGTTGGGGCGCTGCGCCTCAATTATCCTTGCGAGGTGGGCCGGCTGCATGAAGCGGTCGCTCAGGATAATGTCACAGCCGAGCATCCAGCCCACATAGGGCAAGCCCCATGCATTGACATGGAACATGGGAACAACAGGAAACATGCTGTCTGAATCGGTAAGGCCAAGTCCGCCCCAGACCCCAAAGCAGTGCAGGTACATGGAGCGATGGCTGTAGACAACCCCTTTGGGATCTCCGGTTGTACCGGTGGTGTAGCACATGGCAGCAGCTGAGGTTTCTTCCAGATCGGGCCAGGCATAGGTTTTTGCTGACGTATCCATGAGCTCGGCGTATCGGTGCACGGGAAGTGAGGTTGTACAGGGAGCGTCTCCAATAACCACAATATGGCGCAGGCTGTTGAGCTGCGGGAGCACGGCCTCCAGCATAGGTATGAGAGAGCTGTCGCAGATGATTACTTCGTCTTCTGCATGGTTGATGCTGAACGCCAGCTGGCTCGATGGAAGCCGCAGATTAAGGGTGTGCAGTACAGCCCCCATGCATGGAACAGCAAAATATGCTTCAAGGTGCTCCTGATTGTTCCAGCAGAGTGTCCCCACCCGAGTGGAGGGAGAGACGCCAATACTGGCAAGGCCACCCGCAAGCTGCGCCATCCTGGTCGCAACCTCACCAAATGAGCTCGTGCGAAAACCGCTCTCAGTGGCAGTAACCACCTTGCTGCTTCCAAACACATCGCGCCCACGCCGCATGAGGGCTGTGAGCGTAAGGGGAAACTCCTGCATGGTCGATCGCATCTGTAACCTCCTTGGAACGGGTCCCAAAATGCCGGGAGGGGAAAAAGATGATTATAGCGAGCGGCAAACAGGCACGACTGGCTCGTACTGCTTACTTCAAACCGCTGCTAAAGCAGGCCAGGGGAGCCCTCCCTGGCGCGGCAGATGGGGCGGTAGCTGCGTTCCAGGGTTGCCCACAAAAGCAGCTACACCGCTTACACGCGTCTGCTACCCGTAGATCGCGGGGGCTACAAATGAGGACAGCAGGCACTTCAAAGCCATACCGGATCTCCCCTCCTAGGATCCCCATCTGCTGCTGCCCCCCCTTATGTTCCCCTCACCCGAGATAGCCGGCGCAGACAGCCTCTCTGCTACTTTGCTGCTGGCCGCGCCTCGCGCCGCCTGCCCTTCCAGAAGGGGCTGTCCAGTGCCAGGAAAACAAGGACAGCAAGGACGGCCACCGTTCCCAGATAAAATGGCCACGGGCCCATCACATTCAGAAGACTCGACTGCGATGGCTTTCGATGCAGATACATGTAATTGGAGTTGGTGAAGATATCCACCAGTGCGTCGACGCCAATAAAGAGCAGTGTAAGCAGGGTTACCCTGACAACCGAGCCCTTCCGGGGGTAGCAACGCAGGCCAATCACAAGAAAGCATGCCGCTGCGATGACACCGATATGGTCGATGTAGAACTGGTCATAGCCGAACGTAAACAGGCTAGCGGTGTTGTCTGGGGTAAGCAGGCTCTGCAATGTTCCTGCAAACGCCCAGAAGTAGGTCAGCTCAACCAGCAATGGCTTTTCTGAGACGAGCGCTGCAGCTCCCACATAAGCCGCCACATCGCAGATGTAGAGGGTAAGACCATTCTGCACCGTCCAGCTACCGGTCAGTAGCCGGTAGATGATATAGCTCACCTCATTTCCCACCAGCAGAAGTGCCAGGCCGTACAGAAAGGGCCTGCTCCAGCTTTGCGGCCAGTAACGGGGTGCGATGGAAAAGAAGCAGAACACCACAACTGCTATCGCCAGTGCTATCAGGTGCTTTTCTGCCAGAAGGCTACTCATGGCAGGCTATTTTTGCACAGAAATCATCTGGAAGACATCACAGAGAAATCCCCTCACAGTGTGCCTTTCCGGTGCAAGCCCGGTGTCATGGAGAATGGCAACGCCAACTGTCCAGGTGCAGGCAGGCTACTTGCCTTTAGCCATGACGGAGAGGGAGGTGGGGAACCATTGTTCAGGGCAAGGGGCCAGCACTGCTGCCGCGACGGCACCAGAAGATTACTGGAAAGACTCCGGCTGGGAGCGGCGCGCGAGAAGGAACACAGCTACGCCTGATTCCGTCTCTTCCCCCAGATGAACCAGTAGGAGGCAACGAGCAAAACCAGGAGCAGGAGCAACAACAACACGACAGCAAACAGGAAGAGGGGAACTCCCGACTTGCCTGCGTGGTGGCCCGGGGGAACACCCACTCCATCTGCGGCGTGCGGTGACCCCTGGGAGGAACCTTGGGCAGAGCCCTTAGCGCTGCTACCAGAGGCAGCCGATGATTGTGGTGAAGGTGAAGCGAGTCCAGAGCTACTGCCTTGGGACGATGGAGAAGAAGATGATGGCCCCGTGCCGGATGGTTGTCCGCTGGAGGGCTGCCCGGCGGAGGACTGTCCGCTGGCTGACGCAGACGCTGGAGACGGGGATGTGGCTGAGGAGAGCGTAGATGTGCCTGGCGAGCCTTGTGTTGACGATGCCGAACCAAGTGGCAGCACTGCGGGCAGGACGTTTATCACAAGCCTGGCGGTGGAGGTCTGAGGCACCGCGGCAGAGGAATCGGCAACATCCAGATAGAGCGTAGACGACCCAGCAGCGGACGGGGTGCCCGCTATCCGGTATGGTCCCCCCTCAAATCGAAGCCCTGGGGGAAGTGGCCCCGAAGACAGCTTCCAGCTATATGGAGCCGTCCCCCCCGTTGCAGAGAGAGTGAGCTGACAGGAGACCCCAACCCGGCAGGAAAGCGCTGCGGGCAAACTGGTGGAGAGCTTGCCTGCAACCGTTACCTGCACGGTCGCCACTGCAGAAAGGTAGTTGCTGTCCCCGGAGTAGGTGGCGGTAACTGTCTGCCCAGCACCGACTGGCGTATCTGTTGCTGTACAGCTTGCCGTTCCAGCACTGACGGTTGCAACACACAGGGAAAGGGAGCCAGATGAAAAGGTGACTGTGCCCGATGGCATAGTTCCAGCCCCGGTGACGGCAGCAGAATACGTCACGGCAGAACCGTACACTGCAGCTGCAGGCTTTGCCTCCACGCTCACCGATGCTATTGCCCTGCCTATGACAAGCTCAAGGGTAGCGGAGGCTACCTGGGGCACCTCGGTAGAGGCATCCTTGACGGTGACCGTAACTGTGCCTGAAAATGCCACGTCTGGCGTGCCGCTCACGGTGCCGCCAGGGGAAAGCGACAGGCCAGCGGGCAGGGCACCAGGAGAGATCGACCAGCTATATGGCGCAGTACCTCCAGAAGCAGTTAGCACTTCAGAGCAGAACTTCCCTACCGTACAGGAGAGAGTAGCTGGTGGCGTGATGGCAAGTCTGGAGGTGACATAGAGGCTGGTGCTTACGCTGGCGCCCGCGTAGCTGGAGTCGCCTGAATACAGGGCAGCGACCGAGTCCTTGCTCCCAAGAGGGGCCGCAGAAGAGCTGCAGCTGGCGGTGGATGTTCCGGGGAGGCTGGTTGAAGGGGCAAGGGTCGCGCTGCAGAGCGGAGCCTCGTACGGCAAGGGACCTGTGGGCGAATACGAGAACTCGAGGACGAAAAACTGCACGTTTCCTGTTGGGGGTCCAGAATCCCCTGCGACAGAGGCACTATACACAACCGGGCTACCGAGCGCGGTAGCTGTCGGGGTCACAGTAACAGCAACTGTGGGCTGCGCTGGCTGCACCACCAGCTTGAAATTTTGTACCGTGTCTGGGGTATCTCCGTTGCTGGCAGTGATGGACACGTAATAGGCTTTGGGGGAGCCTCCGCCAGAAGCTGTGTCCGGAGCTGGGGTCCCAGAGAGCAGGCCATCTGAAGCAAAGCTCACACCAGATGGCAGCGTTCCAGTCAGGGAAAAGGTTGGCGCTGGAACCCCACTTGCGGTAACCGGGAAACTGCCAGGCGTACCGACAGTAAAAGTTGCGCTGTCCACTGACGTAAACACTGGCCGCGATGGAGCCACGCTTCCTGGCTCGACCGCACCCACACTGCACTGTGTCTCTCCTGGTGCGGGGCGGACATACCAACGCTCGTCGAGCCCAGGGCAAAGTGTGTAAGGAGCACTTTCAAACGGGGATGTAACCTGTTGCTGCTGTGGAATCACATAGTTGCCTGACCCCGACGAGCCAGGCATCATGGTCCAGGCTGGCCCACCGTTGTTGGCAAGACTGCCGAGATCTGGATTCGAATTGGGCTGGTCGTTCTGGTTTGTAAGCCCACACTCCGAGGCTGGCAGGGTAGCGGTCGCGCCCGAATTGGTCACGTTAAAACCAAGGCTCTGCACTGGGTAGGGAGAGCTACTCAGTGGAGCACAGTTATTAGTGCCCGTGGTGCCGTTATCGGCAATGATACTGGCGGCGGCGGCAAGGGCTGGAAAAGTGCCTGTGCTGACCGATGAACTGTAAATCCCTCCGCCGCTGACACTGGCACCAGTTGCAGAGGCCTGGGCCAGATTCCCTGCCACGGTCGACGAAATCATGGTCGTGAGCCCAGCATTGTAGACACCACCTCCCTTCACGTTTGCGGTGGTCCCAGAGCTAATGTCGACTCCATTGTCAGCTACTGTTGAGTCAACAAGAGCGAGGGAGGCTTCGTTGTAAACACCAACTCCCTGCACGAGGGGGTCAAGAGCCCCCCGCGTGAACATTTTGTTGTCGGCGATTGTCGACCTGCGTATCGTCATGGTGCCGTCGTTATACACGCCTACGCCCGCTGCATACCCATTGGGAAAGTTGGAGGTAATCGTTGGAGTCGCCACAATGTTGGCAATGGTCGACCCTACGATAGTTGCCGTTCCGCCCTTGGCATTGAAGATACCGCCGCCCAGGGGGGCCGAGCCAGATACTGATAAAGAAACGCTGCTCATGGCCTCGCCAATGGTGGAATAACGAAGATTGAGCGTGCCGCTGTTATAGATTGCTCCACCTGCCGAGGCTATCGCTGGCTCAACGGTCAGGCCAAAGATGTTGAGTGTCTTACCGGCTGGAACCACGATGGTGGACTGAGCGCTCGGACGCTTAATCTTTATACCAGAGGATGCTCCCAGAAGCGTGAGGCTGGAGATCCCCCGATACTGCCCAAGATCGATTGGGCCGTTTACATTCTGGAGCAGCACCAGTATGTCTCCCGAAGACGCCTGGGAGAGCGCATATGAAAGATTGCACGGGTTGCTGGAAGGGCATGTGCCGTAGCTGACGCCGAATGCGTTCACGTACAGGTATGTGGTGCTTGCTTCTGCGGAACTTGCGAGCAATGGTGCGGTGCCAACAAACAGCAGCAGCATAGCTGAAAAAGCAAGAATGACCCGTGCTGTAAGAGCGTACCAGGACTGCCGGAGTAGTGCCATGAGCAGAGATCGTCCACGCAAAACAGTTCTGTAGGTAGCGCTATGCGGTCGCATCAGTACCATCCGCATTGCGCATCGCCCCAACGACATCTCCTCCACGTGTTTGCAACACCCCTGATCAGCATCGCGGGGAGCATTCATCCGCAGACGCGCGTCTCGCAGCGCGCTTTGTTCCACGCGAACTTTCCTTGAGTTTAGTGTCCAGTATAGTTAGGCACAATTGTGTGCGCAAGCGGATATTGGCAACGCGCCAGGAAACTAGCCCACACGCAGCATTACCGTGGCTGCACAAGGGACAACAGGCACTACATACTTAATTTGCAGCTGCAATACCTACACTTAATGTTGCTACGTTTAGCACAAGACTTGTACGTATAATTTGGGACCGGACAATCACCTGTTGCAGCGAAGCTGGTCGCCCAGGAAGACGGGCTACGCCATGCTGCAGTGAATGCCCGTCGTATAGAGGCGGACTACATGGCCAGAGTGCAAGAACCCGGGGTGGCACCGCGCAGACGCTGATCATCAAAGCAATTGAAAGCTGGATCTCAGCTCTGACACCGGCGTGGGGGCAGGAGGCACCCCCCGGCTCCATTTCGCACCGGCCGAGAACATGGGTCCATAGTG
>JAJZMA010000235.1 GCA_021850405.1 bacterium | reverse complement strand
GATGCCACAGGAGATTGCCGGCAGGAAGATAGCAAGAACCAGAACTGACGATGGATTCAAGTTCTACATGGCAGATGGTTCATGGGTACTGGTCCGCTTTAGCGGCACCGAACCTTTGATTCGTGTTTACAGTGAGGCTCCGTCGCAGGAGCAGGTGGGGGAGTTGATGTCATCCCTGGAGGAGTTCCTTCAGCTTGGGGTGGCTGCTCCAGTGGAGGTACACGCATGACACCTTCTTCTACGGGACAGTCAGTGACAGCTGTCCAGGAGCAAGGCTCTGGACGGGTAGACAAACCATGGGGATACGAGTTGCGGTGGGCGATAACGCCGCTGTATGTGGGTAAGCTCATCCATATTGATGCCGGCAAGAGGCTCAGTCTGCAGTATCACGTGGAGAAGGATGAGTCCCTCTTCATTGTGAGTGGAACGCTGGATCTGCTCCTTCAAAACGAACAGGGTGTCGATGAGGTACACCGACTGACTGCTGGCATGAGTGCGCGGGTGCTTCCCGGCCGGCGCCACCGATTTATGGCGGTTGAGGATGTGGATCTGCTGGAGGTTTCCAGCCCGCAGATAGACGATGTGGTTCGCCTGGAAGACGATTTTGGGCGGGAGGGAACCTCGGCACCCTGAGCTTTCGGGAGGTGCGTTTTACCAGCCTGGCATCTACAGGGGCGCGCAGGACAGCCCCGGGAGTTCTTTGTTGTCTTGCTGTCTGGGCCAGATAACGGGCGAGGGTCCAGACTCCGTGGAGTTGCATTCGGGGTTTCCACCTGAGCCCATCTGTGAGCCAGCGCTATTGCGCCAGGGGGTGGGGTCCTCTTCCGGGGGGCTGCATCAGCGGCAGTGCCCGGTCCGGTCCGGTCCGGTAGGCGTGCCTGCTAGCCTGCGGTCTCAGTGGGTGCCCGGCGCCGTTCGTACAACTGCGCGTCCGCACGCGCAATAAGGGTGTCAGCCGAATCGCCTGCGCGCAGCGTCGATAGTCCAAAGCTGACTCCTCCACCAGCGGGGGACACCTCAAGGAACGCTTCTGCAATATCCTGCATCTTTCTTTCAGCCTGTTCCAGGGAGCTGTTCGAAAGGACACATACAAACTCATCTCCTCCCCACCGGATGATGAGGTCATAGGAGCGGAGTTTTCCCTTCAGTGTGGCTACGAGATCACAGAGCAGCTGGTCGCCAGCGGCATGGCCCATGGAGTCGTTTACCTTTTTCAGGCCGTTCAGGTCCAGAAATGCCACTACCACGTCGCCATGGTCTGCCCGACGGGCTCTGTCGATTTCCCGCTGCAGCGCAGCGATCCCGGCTCTGCGGCGTATAGTCCCGGTAAGGTCGTCCATGCCTACTTCTTCAATGACGTGCTGGTAGTGATGCACCATGGTGGCTAGCCGCTGTACAGCAGTGACAACTGCGTGATCCGGGATCCCTTTGAGTTCCGTTGGTTGTAGCCCAAGTGCACTTGCCAGCACAGTTCGCGCAGCCTTGGATGAGGAGACTTTCTCACTTCGATGCACCCAGCCCACCAGCTCGGCTGCCCCGGGTATTTCAGGCGTCCCCTCGGCCTGTCTGTGCTCCTTGATCCACCAGGCAACCGGGACTGCGGTGGTCCGCTCCTTGTCTTGTCCGGCTGTGCTCACTACTCTTCTCCCACAGGTCCTTCTGCTGCGCCCCAGAACCGTGCGTACTGATCATTCACTCTAGCAGAGCCAGTGTGCCTTCTTCAGGGACTGTTGCTGGGCAGATCAAGCGCCCCGTCGTGCCCTGGGAGGGAGGAACGCGGAGCCCGGGCTCCTTGCGGATACGCGAACTGGAGCCCTTGCTGAGTTCTCGCAGCCAACATGGGCGAGAGAGTAAGGGTAATCGCCACGCAAGCTATGTAGCTGCGGGGCCAACCAGCTGGATATAGCCCCGACAAATCTGGGTCCGAAAACCCGGATCTTAAGGGGCATGCGTGCTGGATGAGTGTGTTGGATTATGGATGAATTGCCCTCGGATGCTCAGCGAGGCGAAGGTCAGGGATTTCCCATGCCCAGGTTGGTGGCGCGGAGCTCTGCACAGCTGGGACCCGGGGGACTGCCAGGCATCAATCCCACTGAGGAGGGTACCCTCCGAGGCTGGTGCCGTAGTACCCTGTAGGTATAAGTGGGGAGTTCCTGGCATGGTGCGCAGGCCCCACAGTTGGGAGGATCGAAATGATCCAGACTACCGGGAATAATGTTGCACTGGCTGCTGGGTGGAGGGACAGGGATGCTCATTCGGTTGCTTCCTGCTACAGCAGGTACTCAGATCTGGTGGTGGAGCGTGCCGAGGGCTCCCATCTTTATACAGTGGATGGGAGGGACGTGCTCGATTTTGGCTCCGGGATTGGAGTAACAAACCTGGGGCACGGGCATCCAAAGATTGTGGAAGCCGTCCACCGGCAGGTGGATGCCCTCTGGCATACCTCTGTCACCACCCTGCATCCTAAGCTTGTTGAGGCGGCTGAGGCTCTCATCGGCATAGCGCCGCCCGGGGTGGATCGTGCGTTTTTCTGCAACGCTGGTGCAGAATCGGTCGAGGCCGCCATGAAGCTGGCACGGCGGGCAACAGGGCGGTCCGAGATCATAGCCTTCCAGGGAGCTTTCCATGGCCGTACCTACGGGGCCATTTCGCTTACGGCTAGCAAGGCCAAGTACCGGACCTCGATGGGACCGTTCCTGCCCGGTGTGCATCATGTTCCGTATCCCTACTGTCTCAGGGAATGTACTCATGCCGCCGGAGAGCCGTGCCCACTGGCAGCCGGCAAGGCGCTTGCAAGCCTGTTTCGCACCTATGTTCCGGCTGAATCGGTTGCAGCCATCATCGTGGAGCCTATCCTCGGCGAGGGTGGGTACGTGGTGCCGCCACAGAACTTCCTGCCGACCCTTCGCGCCATCTGCGATGAGCACGGCATCCTTCTCGTGCTAGACGAGGTGCAGAGTGGAATGGGTCGCTCAGGCGCGATGTTTGCATCGATGCATGACCATGTCACGCCCGACATCATGTGTGTAGCAAAGGCGCTCGGAAACGGCCTTCCTATAGCTGCAACTCTCGCTACCCACACAGTTATGGAGCACTGGCATCCGGGTGAGCACGGCACTACCTATGGAGGAAATCCGGTAGCCTGTGCAGCTGCCGTAGCCGTAATTGACGTTATGAAGAGCGAAAAGATTCCAGAAAGGGCAGCAAAACTGGGTAGCTCCCTCATCTCGACCATTCGCAGCTGGCAGGCGGAATTTGCTCCGCTGGCAGAGGTGCGGGGCCGCGGCCTTATGATAGGTCTGGAGTTCCGTGACCCGGATGGGAAACCACGGCCAGAGGTGGTCGAGAAGGCGCAGAAGGCAGCACTTGCCGCAGACCTGCTGCTACTTACCTGTGGGATTGACGACAACGTGATCCGGCTCATCCCGCCACTGACCATTACGGACACAGATCTTGCAACCGGGACCAGGATTCTGCACGACGCTATCGCGGGGAGTATCTGATGCCAGTCGCACAGTCTGCCCAGCTCTTTCACAATGTGATTGCTGGCAAGCGGGTGGAGAGCAGATCCGGGAACACATTTGAATCCAGGAACCCTGCCCACTGGGACCAGGTACTTGGTGTTTTCCCAAGGAGCGGCAAGGAGGATGTGGCGGCTGCTGTGGCGGCAGCACAGGTCGCATTTCCATCATGGCGTAGCCTGCCCGCACCCAGCCGGGGGGAGATACTGCTCAAGGCTGCCATGCTCCTTGAGCAACGCAAGGAGGAACTGGCACGCACCATGACCCAGGAGATGGGCAAGGTGCTGATAGAGGCACGTGGCGATGTGCAGGAAGCCATAGACATGGGCAAATATATCGCCGGGGGGGCGCGGCGCCCTACGGGAGAGACAGTTCCGAGTGAGCTCCGCAACAAGTGGGCCATGACCACCAGGGTGCCGATAGGGACAGTTGGCATTATTACCCCATGGAACTTTCCCATGGCCATCCCATCCTGGAAAATCTTTCCGGCCCTGCTTGCCGGCAATACCGTTGTTTTCAAGCCAGCAGAAGACACACCACTCTGTGCCCTGCGCCTGGTAGAGATCTTTGAGGAAGCAGGACTGCCTGCTGGTGTCCTGAACATAGTCTTCGGGCTTGGCGAGGAGGCAGGGGAGGCGCTCATCCGGCACCCGGGTGTTGGCGCTATCGCCTTTACCGGTAGCTCAGAGGTAGGTGCCCATATTGGAGAGGTATGTGGCGCTTCACTAAAGCGCTACTCGGTTGAGCTCGGAGGCAAGAATCCGATCATCGTCATGGACGATGCAGATCTGTCACTGGCAGTCGACGGTGCTCTCTGGGGTGCGTTCGGCACCAGTGGTCAGCGTTGTACCGCTTCTTCGCGTCTTATCGTTCATGACAAGGTGTATGACCGGTTCCTGGGTGAGCTGAAAGAGCATGTTTTGGGGCTACGCCTCGGTGATGGGCTGGATGAGAGTGTGGAAGTGGGGCCGGTTATCAATGAGAAGCAGCTGGAGCGCATCCATTCCTATACCGGGATAGGCAGGGAGGAAGGCGCGAAACTGGTGACAGGCGGCAACATAGCCAAAACCCCTGCCACAGCTGGTGGTTTTTTCTATGAGCCAACTGTGTTTGCTGAAGTTGCACCTACGATGCGCATCGCCAAGGAAGAGATCTTTGGGCCAACTGTTGTGGTGCTGCGCGTGGCAGGCTTTGAGGAGGCAGTAGCAGCTGCCAATGAGAGTAGCTACGGGCTGAGCGCCAGCATCTATACCAGTAATGTAAATTACGCATTTGCAGCCATGGAGGCTTTGAACACAGGCATCGTCTATGTCAATGCCCCCACCATCGGGGCAGAGATCCAGCTTCCCTTCGGGGGGGTAAAGAGCACTGGGAACGGCCATCGCGATGCTGGCACACTAGCCATGGAGCAGTTCACTGAGGTGAAATCCATCTATGTGGATTTTAGCGGCCGACTGCAGCGCGCCCAGATAGATACGGATCGATAGGTGCACACGGCAACATGACTCTGGCTGAGAGGGAAACTGTTGTAGACGGAACCGTGTTTCGCTATCTCATGGGAGGGGACGGCCCACCCCTTGTGATGGTGCACGGGTTTCTCGGTTCGGCCGAGAACTTTGCAGGCTGGTGGGATGAACTGGCAGAAGAGCACACTCTTGTAATTCCTGACCTCCCCGGGTGTGGCAGGTCAGGAATACTTGGAGGGCCCCACACGAGCAGTGCCCTGGCAGCTTCACTGGTGCGTTTTTGCACTTCCCTGGGAATAGCCAGGGCCGATCTTCTGGGCCTGTGTCTTGGGAGTGGGGTTGCCCTTGAGATGACCCGCTCTTCCGATCTTGTGGTCGGCCAGCTAGTCCTCCATACTCCACTGCTGGCACCAGACCTGGTGCACAAAAAATTTCATCTGCAGGCCCGCGTCATGACAGCTCCTGTTGTTTTTCCCCTGATCCGGTGGGCAGGCCACCAGAGATGGGTTAGCGATCTTTACAAGCGGCTGGTGGTTGAGGGAGATAATGTGGACCAGCAGGTGGCACTGGTCAACTTTGAGAACCAGATGGCCGCCTATCCCAGAGCTGTAAGGGAGTGGGTTCGGGACGGACTTGCCCTGGATCAGAGAGCTCTCCTGGCTGCACGGGACACCCCAACCCTTGTGCTTCTGGGTCAGGATGATGCAATCTGTAACGTCCCTCGCCTGGCAAGAGAGCTTTCTGCCATGCCAATGGTGCAGCTGGACGTGTACGCTGGCTCTGGCCACGGCTGGACTGCAGAGTATGTGGCCCATCAGGCCTCTGTTATAAAAGCCTTCCTGCACGGTGCAGATGAGCCTGCTTTCTCCACCGGGGGGAGCAGATGAGCCTTCCACCCCGCGCAACCTGTGTGATTGTAGGTGGGGGGGTGGTTGGCTGCAGTCTTGCCTATCATCTGGCAAAGCATGGACTGAAGGCTCTCCTGCTCGAGGCGCACGAGCTGGCAGGAGGTTCTACCGGAAGATGTGCAGGGGGAGTACGGCAGCAGTTTTCTACCCACCAGAATGTTGTGCTTGGCATGGAGAGCAGGAATCTGCTCCTGCAGTTTGCAGATGAAACTGGTGTGGATCCAGGGTTTCGCCAGATTGGATATCTGTTTGTCGGCACACAGCCATCTCACATCGAGCTTTTCCATCGCAACGTTGCCATGCAGCAGGCTGCTGGCCTCAGGGACGTGACCTTTCTGGAGCCGGATGCCATTGGCGAGCTTGTCCCAGGGATACGCAAGGAGGATCTTCTGGGCGGGACCTACTGCCCCTCAGATGGCATTGCAAGTCCAAACGAGGTGACTACGGGGTATGCGACGGCCGCCCGGCGTCTGGGTGCGCATATTGAGGAAAATACGCAAGTTGTTGACATCGAGGTGACTGAAAGCGGTGCGTTTCGTGTAATAACCGGGACCCATGAGATAGAGACAGGGATCGTTGTGGACTGTGCTGGCGCCCATGCTGGGGCTGTGGGGCAAATGGTGGGTGTGCCCCTGCCGGTTCTGCCGTATCGCCGGCATATCTTTGTCACCGAGCCGCTGGCAGAGCCATTGAGGATTCCCATGACAGTGGACTTTGGCACGTCCTTCTATGCACATCCAGAAGGCGGGGGTCTGCTGCTCGGTATGAGCGACCCTGATGAAGGCTCATCCTTTAGCACCGAGGTGAGCTGGGACTTTCTGGAGCACCTGGTGGAGCACGCTGTGTGGAGGCTGCCAGCGCTGGCTGGTGCCGGGATAAAGACGGGCTGGGCAGGGCTCTATGAGGTCACCCCGGACCATCAGGCGATCATTGGAAAGACCAGAGTGCCTGGATTCTGGGTCTCCTGTGGCTTTAGCGGCCATGGCTTCATGCAGGCGCCAGCAGCAGGAGCACATCTTGCCGACGCCATTGTGGCAGATGCCATTCCTGAGCAGCTTGTGTCTTTTTCCCTTGAGCGTTTTTCCAGTGAGCAGACTGAGCCAGAACTAGCTGTGATCTAGTGTTATCTCTGGCGGCCTTGCAGGAAAACTGCCGCTAGCGGCGCACTGCTGGTTGTCCAGCGGGGCAGGCCGGAGCTGTGCCCTACAGGCTGTACTGCCGGTAGGGTTCTGCGGGAGGGGGCGTGTAGCGTTCACCACGAGGATTGACCCCTGGAGCCTGAAGGTCTATCGGCCTGATCCAGATAAAGTGCTTGCGGATTGAGTCTGGCGGTGCATAGTTGTAATATCCGGGTTGCCGCGGGTCTGGCTTCTTGAGCACGTCCCGGTTGTTGATGACAAGCACTTTGCACCCTCGTGGAAGGGTTTTGGGCCACGCGGTCTCGCCGTCAGTGACCACCAGCATCCTTGTGGGTTTGCCCATCTTCTTCCAGGCTTCCCAGATAACAGTTTCGAATGCGGTGCCACCCATGCCGCGAATGTTGGAGAGTATTCTCTTTCCACCAACTGCGGTGACTCTCGTGTTGCCCGTGGCGAATCTTATGTCGCGCTCTCTTCTGGCAATAGTCTGTGCAATCTCCACAAACATATCCAGCTGCTCCTGGTTCACCGAGCCCGACACATCCAGCAGCATGCCCATTCGTTCAGGCTGCTGCTGCAGTTTGGCCAGGGACAGATCGATGGGGGAGCGGCTCGACTCAGGGTTGCGGCCATACTCCTGCTGCTGGTTTCCCTGCATCAACTCCTGCTTGATCTTTAGCCACATGAGGGAACGGCGCTTCTTGGGATCAGCCTCGCGCCTTATCTCTTCATCCTGGGAGCCGGGC
>JAJZMA010000089.1:6212-7836 GCA_021850405.1 bacterium | reverse complement strand
CTGTACCCACATGACGCACGACAAGGTTTTGGCCCATTTCCCCTGGACCAAAACCTTGTCGACGATGCGGACACGAACCGTGCCGCGAAAGGGCGATTGCTCGACAAACATCTGGCGTCAAGTGTACGGACTGGGCCCACCTGATCCAAATGAGGTGACCAAGAATTGCTCCCCACATGCCCACTTCACGATGGACTTTCACCCCAAGCGCGTCGTGCCCGTCAAGAATCACCATTTCTTGTTAAAGTCGGGTGACCCCCTCCACCAGAACCATGCAAATAGCTGCATGGAATGGGACGACATGGAACATTGTGGCAAACAGGAGCGACGTTAACTATCCGGGCACAAACGCAATCGCAATGTCCTGCCCAGGAAACGCAGGATGCATAATCGCATGGAGCGACCACGCAAAACTTTTCGAGGCTGCAACCAGGGGCGACCAGCTCCGAATGCTCAGGGTGGCCAGCTTGCCACCCAACCTCCTTGTGGGCGGCTCAATTTGGTGCCAGAACAGCAGCAGCTGCCTGGTCGCTGCGCTTGAGAATGCTACGACATTCAACGGCGAACCGGGCACCCAGCCAGAGCTGATGAGGATTTCTGTGCACAATATCTACACAACCTCTTTGCCAATCCCTATACCCACCGCCGATATCCCGTCACAACTGGACCAGATTGCAATCACGTGCCAGGCCGTAGGTCACTGCCTTGCAGTTGGCACCAGCTATCCCCAGGGAAATGGTCTGGTGACGAATGGGTATTACCCAAAGAGTGCTTTTGCTGACGCTCTCCCATAGCCTCGTCGTAGGCATCCAGCAGCAGAACGGATGGACTGTGTCTTACGGGCAAAAAGCACCCCGCCTGATCCAGAATGCTGCTCCCTGCTGGACCGGTTTTTTGAGTAAAACTCACCCGACCCAGCTATCCTGGTCAGCGGGCGCAGCGCGGACAGATTCCACTTATCTCGACTGTGTGTGACACATCGGTAAATCCCACCCTTCTGGCGAGTGCATCAGCCCACTCCTCCACCGCTGGACCATCCACCTCGACTGCAATGCCGCACATGCGGCACACAAGATGATGATGGTGGGAGGGGGCACTGCACCGCCGGTAGAGCAGCTCTCCTTCTGAACCATGAATGCTGTCTACCCAGCCACTGGCTGTAAGCTCGCGCAGCCGGGAATAGACCGTAGTCAGGCCCATCCGATAGCCAGCACCTGACAGCTGGGCATGTAACTCCTGTGCGCTACGAAATTCCCGGTTCCGGCGCAAGATCTCAGCGATGGCAGCCTTCTGGCGAGTGTTCCTGTGAAACGCAGGCGCATCTGCCGGCCCGGATGTCACCCCACCAGCTGGCCCCTTGCCGCTGGTGCCGTCAGACATTGGAAAGCACCTCACCGCAGGTGTTAGGGCCGCTACCTGACAGATCCCGCCTGCCCCCAGTGCGACGCCTCTCAAAGCTTCCCAGAGCGAGAGCCCCCACAAAAATGACTGCGCTGCCCATCCCCACAAAAAAACCTATGGGCAGACCAGTCAGATAGGCAAGTGCAATTGACATCCAGATATCGCCAAGCGCGAGCGCAGCGCCGAGGAACACCGCTGGCAGGGGGCGTGCCACCAGATAACG
>JAJZMA010000089.1:0-6202 GCA_021850405.1 bacterium | reverse complement strand
AGAGCAGGAGTGCGCCAACCACAGGGATTGCCACTGTTGACACAGCAGCTACCAGCAGGAGAAAGGAAAGATCTGCCAGCCATGGTCGTACTCCAGCAGCCCCAGCCACATCCTCCACAACAGAGGACAACAGGAGTGGACGGTACACCCACAGGAGAAACAGAGCTGTACCGCCGGAGACAGCGACAAGCGGAATCAGCTCGCTGTCGCTGACGCCTAGTATCTGGCCAAACAGCAAGGCGTAAACCTGGGGAGCATACTCGGTGCCCAGGCCCAGGAAGAGTGCTCCAAGCCCGAGGAGAAGCACCATGGCAAGTGCAGTTGCCACGTCATGGCGCGCCTGCATTCCGAGCCGATTGATGGCAACCGCAGCAAGACCCGAGAAGATCGCCAGCCCAAGCAATGGGCTCAGCCCCAGCAGCGCCGCAGCGGCAGCCCCGGCAAAAGCACTCTGGGGGATGGCATGGGCAGCAAACGCAGAGCTGCGCAGGACGGCAAAAAAACCGATCATTCCAGCAAGGGCGGCAACTACGCTTCCGCCGATCCAGGTGTTTAGCATTATTCCGCCAAACACTATAAAGGTCCTCTGTCGAGTGTCGGCAATGGACCAGGAATGCTACCAGTCCGTCTCCCGAGTGTCTGGCAATAACCACGGGCGCCAAGGTAGGTAGCAAAGATTATCGCCACCACAAAGAAACTGACTGGCCATCCATGTCCATAGGGTGGCCAGTAGTAACTGTAGTAGGAAAGGAAGATTCCTGCCCAGACTGAAAGCACAGATACAGCCACTGCTGCAAGAAATGCGTGCAGTGGGCGACGAAACAGCACTGCTGCCGCTGCAGCCGGGCCCACCAGCAGCGCTGTGCTCAGGATCGCTCCTATAGTCAGACTGGAGAGGGCAATTCCGAGTGCGAGCAGAAGCAGATACATTCTCCCAACTACTCTCCTCCGGATCCCACTCGCGCGGGCCAGGTCGGAGTTTACCGAATCAAGCAGCAGGGGCCGAAACAGCAACCCAACTCCGCCTGCAACCAGCAGGGAAAGCATGATGGCAAACGGCACTGCAGCGCCTGGAATCGAGAAAAGAGATCCAAAAAGAATAACCATGGCTGATCCGGAGCTTCCGGGCAACGTCGAGTCCAGGTAGAGCAAAAGTGCCCCAACGCCAAGCATACTGCCGAGCACCCCTCCCGTTGCCACGTCCCGTCCTTCCTCCCGGTCGATCCCGAACAGATCCATCAGGGCGGCAGTAATGAGCGCAATACCAACAAATCCCACCAGCACATCCAGCCCGAACAGATAGGACACAGAGCCGCCAGCGGTCCCCACATCACCCAGGGCATGACCAGCAAATGACTGGCCGCGCACAACTGTAAAAAGACCAACCATGGCTGATGCGACAGCAACTGCGCCGCCGACCAGCAATGCCGTCTGCACAGGGCTGCTGCCCAGAGGAGTGGCGCTAAGAGCTGGGTAGGGGCTTGCCAGGGCCAGCAGCCCCGGGATAAGCATGTGCTCAGCCATTTGCGTCCGGTCCTGTTGACCCCGCCTCGCCGGGTGCTCCACTGTCTCCCTGAGCACCAAACTGTCTCTCGGTATCCCCACTCTGTGGCTCCAGGCCCGCCTCGGCTACGACAAGGATGCGATTGTGAACCCTGAGTACGTCCACATGATGGCCGTACAGGGCTGAAAGAACGTCCTGCCGTATGACCTCTCCTGTGGTGCCACTGGCAACGTTCCCCCGTGCGACGTAGATGACCCGGTCCATGACCGAGAGCAGGGGATTCACATCGTGGGCAGTAACCAGCACCGCGATCTCCTGCTCCCGGCACAGGCGGGACAGCAATGCAACTACATCCTGTTCGCTGGCAATATCCAGATTGGCTAGCGGTTCGTCCAGCAGCAGCAGGGATGGCTTGCTCACCAGAGAGTGGGCAATAAGCACCCTCTGCAGCTCACCTCCAGAGAGGCTGCCGACCCTGGCATTGGCGAATCCCGTCATGCCAACAGCTTCCAGCATCTGGTCTGCTGCCAGCCGCTTTGCCCGCGAAGGAAAAGGAAAGCCAGCTCTGGCGCCATCCAGACCCAGGCCAACCAGATCCCGGGCACGCAGCGGTACATCCTTTCCAATCACTACCTTCTGGGGAACATATCCGATACCGCCAGGTTTTCCCGGGCGAAAGCCCGGGCGGATATTAACCAGACCGGATGCAACTGACTGCAGTCCCAGTATTACTCGCAGGATCGTGGTTTTGCCTGCTCCATTTGAGCCAATGAGTCCTGCCAGTTGACCCTGATGGAGCGAAAAGCTGACATCATCCAGCACCGTCCTTCCCGACAACCACACCGTCACTCCGTCGAGGGAGAGAACCTCTCCTGTATTGCCTGGTTGCGCCGCAATCAGGTCAGACATAGTGTAAGTACCGCCTGTACGAGACAACTCCAGGCATCACGAAAGAGTACCTGTGGAAACGTGATTAGCAAGGGCTGACTGCAATGCGTCAGTCTCTGCCAGCATCCAGGACTGGTAGTCATAACCAGGCACCGGCATGGTCTCATACACCCCCACCACTGGGATGTGGTCATTCCTGGCGGCAGCCAGGAATGACTGGGTTAGCGGATCGACGACCTGCCGGTTGTATACAAATACGTCTACCCTGTGGTCCGCAAGCAGGGCCATCTCTGCAGCGACTGCCTGTGGAGACGGATCCACCCCATTCATGATGTCCTCCTGCAGCGGAAATGGAGTCAGGTTTTTTATCCCTGCTGCTGCCAGCAGGTAATCTGCAACCGGCTCGGTGGTAGCAGCAGTGGCACCGTGAAAGTCAGTACGAAGGCGGGCCAGTGCAGCCTGCCATGGAGCCAGCGACCGGTCAAATGCAGCAAGGCGGGCGGCAAAATAGGCCTTGCCAGCAGGCTTCAACTCCGACAGATCCGTTGCGATGGCACTGGCGACCCGGGGCATCGTGGATGGCTGGTACCAGAGGTGTGGGTTGGGGGTATTGTCCGGGAGGTGCAGCAACGTCTGCACGTCGATCACCTTCCTGGCTGGATTTGCCTGTGCAGCCTCAACCGCATTCATGAAACTGTCGTATCCAAGCCCGTTCTGTACCACCAGCTGGGCACCTGCAATCTCGGTTGCCACTCCTGGGCTTACCTGAAAGTCGTGCGGATCGGTATCCGGGTTGCTCAGCACCGCATTGACAGAAACATAGGAACCACCAATCTGCGCAATTACATTGGCATACTGGTTCTCGGCGCCCACCGCAATGATCTTGCTGCCAGTCTGGACCGCGCCCGCAGTGCCACATCCTGAAGCAAGGAGCGGCAGCAGAAGCAGCGCGCTCCAGAGCGAGAACACCAGCCACCGTGGATGAACTCCTTGCGAACCAGATCGGCTCTTGCTCCCAGCCATGGCAGTGCCAACTCCTCCATGGCAGGACTGGTGCTCTGCCGCCGGTTCTCCCCTTTTGTCCACCACCATTACCTCCTTAACAGACTGCCCCGTACCATTCATGCTCACTGGGCCAAGACCGCTCTTCCAAGCTGCTGCCAGGCAAGGTCACGACCGTCCCCTGAAATTCAAACCTTTGCATCCGTGCCTAACTGTAATGGTAACGGTTTCCGATAAGAGGCTGTACCTGTGGCGCGGTGTAGTGGTGCAGGCGCGTCGGGAAGCCCGCGCAGACCACCTCCTGCCCCCTTTTGGCCATAGACCGAGGATGGCCATCCCTTGAGGGTGCTACAGCTCCAGGCAGGGGATCCGGCAGGCAGACTAAAATAGCCACCCATGAGACTACTTGCACTACCGCTTCTTGTTGGGGCCTGTATGCTTGCTGCATGTGGCAGCAGCACAGGGCCGGCAACACCAGTGGCGACACCTCCAGCCAGACCACCTCAACCAGCTTCGACATCAGGAGGGGGTGGTGCGGCAGGTATACCCACCACCCAGTCTCCGACAGCGACCGCAGGATCAGGCACCACCCCAACTGGCAGTGGTAGTGGCAGCTGCACTGCGCCCAGCGGACCAGGACCCCTCTCCTTCTGTCAGACTGGACCAGTGCAAAATCTACCCAATGGTCTGGAGAGGGAAGTACTGAAAGCAGGAGGGGGCACTGCCACTGCCCAGTCCGGCGATACAGTCACTGTCAACTACTCTGGCTGGCTCACCAACGGAACGCTGTTCGATTCCTCCTACAACCCAGGGCGCAGCCCTTTCAGCTTCCAGCTTGGCGCAGGGCAGGTGATTCCAGGCTGGGATGAAGGAGTTGCCGGGATGAAGGTCGGCGAGACAGTCAAACTCATAATCCCCCCTGCGCTTGGTTATGGCAGCACGGGGCAGGGTCCAATACCCCCAAACGCCACCCTTGTTTTCGAGGTCAACCTGCTAGCCATCTCGCCTGGCTGATCTCACTGAGCCTGCCAGGACTTGCCACTGCCAAGGGCGCAATCTCCACCTTGCAGAGCATGGCTCCAGCGAAACGTCGCCTGCCCGCAAAATACGTCATTGCCCCCAAGAACACCCGCGGGTGCAAAACCTGGCCAGTACACCCGGGCAACCGTTACGCCCTCCCTGGCTCTACGCTGACAGCAGAGCCTGAGCCATGAATCTCAGGGAATCATCTCCCGCCAGATATTGCCCAGATAATGGAAGCTGGGACTTTCAGGGTCGTCCCAGAGCGAATCCAGCAGCGGCCCGACCCCTGGGAAAATTTCACGCTCAGTCAGGCACGATCGATGCTGCCAGGCTGCACCCACCAGGCGCTCATCATGCCCGGGAACAATCACGCCATCCTCGGCAACAGCCCGAAACACGATGTTAAGCACATGGCGCCCAGCGGGCTCAATCGACTCTGCCATCACACAGATACTGCCCACGTTAATGGTAAGGCCAGTCTCCTCCAGCACCTCCCGGCGCACCGCCTCGTCCAGTGTTTCCCCGACCTCAACCCCGCCTCCTGGCGGCAACAGGTAGCGCATGCCATCCCGCTCGTGCTCTACCAGCAGCACCTGATCACCATCTACGATAAAGGCCGCCACACGGATCCTGATCTCGCCCATGCATCCAATTGTGCCACACCAGGTAACTCAAACCGGCAGATGTCCCAGAGCCAACATGGCTTCAGCGCGTTCGGTTCCAGCGCTGGATGGACATCTGCCGGAGTGGATCGTCGCTCGTGGGCCCCTGGGATCAGGAAAAAGCCAGCATCAGTAGTCTGGAACAGATGTGTATCCTAGCCTGGTGGATCCGCTCACGCTGCTGCTCGACAATACCATTCCCAACGACCATGCAGACACCAGCCAGGAGGTATGGCTACCGGAAACCCTGCGTGATCTGTATGGAGGCTACCCGCGACTCGGGCATGGAGAGATCATTGCCAACTTTGTGGCAAGTCTTGATGGCAGTGTCACGCTCGACGCCAGCTCGGGGACTGGCGCATCTGCAATCTCACAGGCGGCTCCGGGGGACCGCTTCACCATGGCGATCCTTCGTTCCATTTCAGATTGCATGCTCATCGGCGCGACGACATTCATGGACTATACGACCAACTTTCTGGAGGCCGGATCTCCATTTCCCTCACTGGGCGATGAGTTTCTGAAAGTAAGGGAGCACCTTGGCCTCCCTCCCACCCACCGGCTTGCCGTTGCCACAGCCTCAGGGAGGCTGGAGCTGGACCACCCACTCATTACAGGAGCAAAGGAACCACTGCTGGTACTTACGTCTGCGGCCGGTGCTGCCCGACTCAATCCCTGCAAGGAGCTGGAAGTGGTTGCTGTTTCCGAGGGACCACCCACTGCCCAACAGCTGGTCGCCGCCATGGAGGCCCGCTGGCATCCGCGGATTATTCTGACCGAAGGGGGCCCTTCCCTCTTTTCCCAGATGGTGAGGGAAGGGCAGATCACCTCACTCTTTCTTACCATTGCGCCTGTACTTGCTGGCAGAGGCAGTGAACAGCGCTATCTGGTGGATGGAGAGCTCAGCACTCCCGGCAACGTAACACGGGGCAAACTCGAGACGCTAAGGCAGTGGCAGGATCTCCTCCTGGCGCAGTACCGCCTTCTCCCTGGCAAAGCCTGGAGTGCCACCTAGTAGTCCATGGCGGTAATCACGTTACGAAAACGCTGGATCAGGACCAGGGGCGTGTGGCAACTGACATCATGGGTGCACTATGTCACGAACCACCAGTCGTCCCCCACTCGT
>JAJZMA010000225.1:5851-7964 GCA_021850405.1 bacterium | reverse complement strand
GGACGCAGTTGTAACAGGTCCTGATTATGGGTAATGGGTAGATGAGAATTGCTATAACAGAGCTGCGCGACAAGGTGCTGGGCACCCTGCTGGCAGCCTTCCCCCTTCAGGAAGCAGCGGAGGTTGCAGACTATCTGGTCTGGGCAGAGATGTCCGGGATTCATACGCAGGGGATAGTCAAGCTTGCTGGAACCGAGCCGCTCCAGGGAATCGTGCCCCGTGGAGAGGTGCATGTCGAGCGCGACACCAGCCTGTCCCAGTTAATAAATGCCAATGCCCATCCCGCTCCATTTGTCAGCAATATGGCCACGCGGGTTGCCATTGCCAAAGCAAAAGAGCATGGATTTGCGCTTGTGGGCGTTCATAATTTCTTTTCCAGCAACGGCGCCCTCGCCTACTATGGGGAGGTGATTGCCAGGAGCGGTCTGATCGGCATGGTCATGGCCCGTTCTCCTGGAGCCGTGGCCCCGTTCGGAACCATTGACCCGCTGTTTGGTACCAATCCAGTCTGTTTTGCGTTCCCTACCCTTGACCAGCCGCTGGTCTTTGATACTGCCACCTCAGCCATGACCTGGTATGGCCTGGTTGTGGCCCGGGCCAACGGAGACCGGATCCCGCAGGGTGTAGCCATCGATCACTCTGGCAAGCCTACAGTGGATCCGGATGCCGCAATGAAAGGGGCCCTTATGCCGTTTGATGGCAGCTACCGTGGTTCTGGCTTGGGCATGGTGGTGGAGATCATGGCCGGCCCGCTTGCGGCGTCGGCCCATTGTGATTGCAATACCTTTGCAGAGGAATGGGGCAGTTCCTTCCTGGCACTGGATCCTGCACTCCTGGTTGATCCTGGCCGGTTCAGGGCAGATGTTTCGGATCTCATGGAAGTTGTCAGGAATGCCAGGAGGATGGGTGGAGCACCGGTCCCAAGGCTCCCCGGGGAGCGTGCCCGCAAATCCTGGGAACTGGCGCAGGGGCGGGGCACAGTCGATGTCGACCAGCTGACCATGGTTGAGCTGGGCTACATCTGAGGCTACCTCCGGGGGCAACCCCCGCGGAAGCACTCGTCCCAGTCCATGCGGTCTCCCAGCCAGAGCTGGGCCATGGGTGATGTTGGAGGGGACGCGCCGCCCCAGGACTAAAAAAATAGGGCGCCCCTGTTAATCAGGGACGCCCCGAGAGGGGGGTGAAGGAAGGATGGATGGCACTTTTGCCGTGCCACTCCTGTAGGATAGTGCTCCAGCATGCAGTTGTCAAACTCCGGAGGCGGCAGTGGACCGCCTGGGTGCGCCAGGTTTGATTCCGTAATGTATTCGAAACAATGGATGTGGTAAACAGGACCAACAGTATATACTCCGTCAGTTACTCTGTCAGTTTGGGACTTCTGGACTGCCCGTGGCTGATCCATAAGTAGCAAGTAGCGAGGTTTGCGAATAGATGCAGGAAAGACCGGTACTCCTTACAAGGGAAGGGCTGCAGAAGCTCTCAGTTGAACTTGAGGAACTGCGGACAGTAAAGCGTGCTGAGATTGCAGACCGGATCAAGTATGCCAAGGAATTTGGCGACATCAGCGAGAATGCTGAGTACGAGGATGCCAAGAACGAGCAGGGAATGCTGGAAGGCCGCATCCTCACACTTGAGAAGATGGTCCGGAATGCAGTCATTATTGAGGAGCACCATGGAGGAACAGTTCAGGTAGGCGCAGCTGTCGCCATTCTTGATGAGGATGGGGAACAGACCTTTACCATTGTGGGACCCGCAGAGGTGGATGTTTCTACTGGCCGGATCTCCATGGAGTCTCCGGTGGGGCGGGCGCTGCTTGGACACAAGGTTGGCGATACCGTAGAAGTGTCCAGTCCAGGGGGAGCCCGGACCATCAAGATAGTGAAGATCAGCTAGGGTCGCAGGTGGATTCCGATAGTCCTGGTGGGCGGGGCCCGCTGGATACGCTGGCGGAGATGAACCGTCTGGGGCAGCGGGGCTACAACGTGGATTTCAGCCCTGACATGGCACTGGATGCGGCAAACAGCCTGGTAGCCGCCTTGCAGGAGGGGGAACACAGTCCCAGGGGACAGCGGCTCGCCGGCAGGATGGTGGCACACCGTCTCCAGGGTAAAAG
>JAJZMA010000225.1:0-5812 GCA_021850405.1 bacterium | reverse complement strand
CTCGGGCGCGGAGATATTGTCGGTGTTACGGGAGAATTGATGCGCACGCGTCGCGGGGAGCCGACGTTGCTTGTACATGAAATTACGGTGCTGGCAAAGGCGCTGCGTCAGCTGCCTGAAAAGTACCATGGGCTGGTGGATCCTGAGGTTCGGTACCGTAAGCGGTATCTGGACCTGGCCAGCAGCCCGGAGCAGCGCAGGCATTTTATGCGGAGATCCAGGATAGTTTCCTCACTGCGGCAGACGCTGCTCGACGATGGTTATCTTGAGGTGGAAACCCCGGTCCTGCAGACCATTGCAGGTGGCGGAGCGGCAAGACCGTTCCAGACCCACTGGAATGCGCTCGATACCGACGTGTTCCTCAGGATAGCGCTTGAGCTGCATCTGAAAAGGCTGCTGGTGGGAGGATACCGCAGGGTGTTTGAGATTGGTCGCGTTTTCCGCAACGAGGGTCTCGATTCCCGCCACATGCCAGAATTCACCATGCTGGAGGCGTATCAGGCATATTCCAATTACGAGGGGATGCGGCTCCTTACCGAGCGCCTGATCGTGAACGCAGCTGTGGCAGCCGCAGAGCCAGATAGTCCAGACCCGCTTTTGTGCGTGATGGGCAACCGGAGTATCTCCCTGCACAGCTTTGCTGCTGTATCAATGGCAGACCTGCTCGCGGAACGGCTGGGTTTTTCAGTTCTGGACCGGTGGGATTCGGCCGAGCTGGCAAAGGCAGCCGCGGCGCACCAGGTTGTGCTAAGGGAGGGGATGAGCCCAGGGGAGATCATGTTTGCCCTTTATGAGGCTTTGATAGAGCCAAACCTCATCAAGCCGACATTTGTCATGGACTACCCGCTCGACGTATCCCCCCTGGCACGGCAGTGCCCGGGCGACCCACGATTTGTGGAGCGATTTGAACTTGTCATGGGTGGACGGGAATTTGTCAATGCATTCTCCGAACTTAATGATCCTGTAGACCAGAGGGCGCGCTTCATGCAGCAGGCTGCCGCGCGCGCGGCTGGTGACGCTGAGGCACATCCCCTTGATGAGGATTTTCTTGAGGCGATCGAGACAGGGATGCCTCCAGCTGGCGGACTGGGCCTCGGTGTGGACCGTTTGGTTATGCTTTTGACGGGAAGAGACTCCATTCGGGAGGTGCTGCTCTTCCCCACTCTCCGGCCAATTCCGCATTCCTCCCGCTAAGGAGCTGGCTTGATCCCCCTAAGTCGTATAAGGAGTGAGCCTGAGGCAGTTGCACAGGGAGCCCGGGATAAGGGCGAAGCGGCCCCAGTAGATATGATCCTGGCCCTGGATGAGACTGCAAGGCAGGCCAGAACGGAAGTTGAGCAGCTAAGGGCTGAGCAGAACCGGATTTCGAAGGGGAAGGTTGCTGATCCTGAGCAGATCGGTAAATTGCGTGCCATGAAGGCCACGATCCAGGAAAAAGAGCGGGAGCTGAATGCACTGGAGCAGCAGATAGAAGAGTTGCTGCTGTACGTCCCCAATCCAGCACATCCCGGGGTGCCTGTCGGGGCGGACGAAACCGGCAACCAGGTGGTACGGCTGGAAGGCGAGCCGCGTCCGTTTTCCTTCCAGCCCAGGACGCACCTGGAGCTGGGCGAGACGCTGGGCCTTTTTGATTTTGCCCGCGCGGCAAAGATCAGCGGTTCAAGGTTTGCGATTCTTGCGGGGTGGGGCCCCAGGCTGCAGCGGGCACTGGTAAGTTACATGCTCGACCGGGCACGGGAGAACGGCTACGTCGAGTTGGCCACCCCGTATCTCGTGCGACGTGAAGCCATGACTGGCACAGCGAACCTTCCCAAGTTTGAGGATGATGCGTTTCGCACTGACGACGACCTGTTTCTGATTCCAACAGCCGAGGTGCCAGTCACCAATTACTATCGGGAGGAGATCCTGTCTGAGGAGCAGCTGCCCCTGGCACATGTGGCTCACACGCCATGTTTTCGGAAAGAGGCAGGAGCAGCGGGAAAGGACACCAGAGGTTTTATCCGGCTGCATCAGTTCGACAAGGTGGAGCTTGTGCGGTTTGTCCATCCAGACAATTCACTGGATGAACTTGAGAAGCTTACCAGCCATGCTGAGTCAGTGCTTTCTGGCCTGGGGCTGCACTACAGGGTACTGCTCATGTGCACCGGAGACATGGGTTTTGCGCAGTGGAAAAAATATGATCTGGAGGCGTGGGCGCCGGGGATGGAACGGTTTCTGGAAGTATCTTCATGCAGCGTTTTTGGAGATTTTCAGGCGCGGCGCGCAGGTATCCGGTTTCGCCCTGCATCTGGCAAACTCCAGTACGTGCACACACTCAATGGCAGTGCCCTTGCAGTACCACGAACCATGGTCGCTTTGCTCGAGACATGGCAGCAGGAAGATTCAACAGTGGTGGTTCCGGAAGTACTGGTGCCATATCTTGGGGTGGATCACATCGGTTTGGACAACGTCGTGGTGAACAGTGGGATTGGGGACAACCAGCACCCGCTGTGAGCAGGTTGACAGGGCCCGGACGTGTGAGTGCCCAGCTTTACGGGCCGGTCCTGCCCCCCGGCGGGGCCAGGCTGGAGTGGCTCAATGACAGCTCGGATTTCCAGATGAACTTTGTACATGGGCTGCGCAATCTGGCAGGACTCCATGTCCAGTATGAATATGCAGATGGAGTGGTATCTGGGGAACTGGCTGCAAGGGCCGACCTGGTCGGGTTTCCGGGCCAGCTGCATGGGGGCCTCATCGGAGCGGTCCTGGATGATGCCATGGGACGACTGGGCGCACTATCCGGGAAATGGTATCTCACCGGAGAATTTGCTGTACGGTTCCATAGTCCTGTTGAGGTTGGCCAGGTAGTCCGGGTCGAGGCATGGGCAACTCGCTGGGACCGGCGGCTGCTTGCCACACGGGCACGCGCTCTGGCAGGGGATGTTGAAGTAGCCACCGCTACCGGGACTTACCTGCCTGTACCCCGTGAGGCCGGCAAGAGGATGGTGGGAGCGTGGCCAGGTTTTGCCCGGTATCTGGAAGATGATGGCCGCCAATGAATGTCCAGGAAGTGTGCACCTTAGGGATGAGGGTGCAAATGGGAAGCACTCTGGCGTGTGTCTGGTGGTGCGCTCATGTCAGATGAGAAAGTCAGCATGAGTGGTCATCCTGGTGCTGTACTCTGGGATCTGGATGGCACCCTTCTGGATTCTGAGCCACTCTGGCGCAAGATAAAGCTGGACTTTCTGCAACAGATTGGTCTTGAACTTTCCCCTGAGACGATAGACGCCACCATTGGGATACATGCCAGCGTGTGGATCAGGGAATGGACGGCTCTTGCCGGCATTACCCTCGATCTGGAGGCTGCCCACGAGGCGATTCTGTCCAGGATGGTGGATGGAATTTCGCCGGAGATGACTACAGACGGTGCGAAGTATCTGCTGGAGCACATTGCCTCCCTGGGTGGCCCCCAGGCGCTGGGGTCTTGATCGTCACGCAGACTTGTATACGCTGGGATGGCGGTGCTAGGCGACTGTTTTGAGTTATCTGTGGCTGCCCAGGATGTGACCAACCTGAAGCCAGATCCTGAAGCATATCTTCTTGCAGCGCAGCGTCTGGGGGTTTCTCCCGGCGTATGTCTTGTTATTGAAGACAGTAGAACTGGTGCCCGGGCGGGTGTTGCTGCCGGGTGCCGGGTACTGCTTGTTGGCAACTACATGCAGGGGGAGGTCGCCGGTGTATGGGGTGTGGCTCGTTCGCTCCTCCATCTGGATCCTGGGGAGCTGTTTGGAACTGCCGGTAGGCCAGCTGGCAGCTAACCGGGAACCATGAGTGATTCCGGTTCCAGGCATGGGATGATCTGTGCTGGAAAAGGAGCAATGAGTGGTGTTTTTTAGGGCCGATTGAAGGACATCTAGCCCCAGTTTCTTATGGCATGGCGGAAAGCTGTTTTTACACCTATTATCCCGGTTGCTTTCAGAAGAGGAACGTTGCCAGCGTGGCCCGTGATGATCCCCTGGAGCAGCAGGAAACCTTCACTTCTTAGCATATCCCGCTTCTTTTCATACAGACCGGTGGGTACGGTTACGTTGATCAGTCCATCCTCATCTTCCATGGTGATAAACGCAGCCCCCCTGGCAGCAGGCGGCCTTTGGCGGCATACCACAAGCCCCAGTGCTTTTACCCTTTCCCCTGGATGCTTTCCTCGCAGACTGGATGAAGGCTTTGGGTCTGTGGATGTTCGAAACAGCCGCACAGGATGCGTGTCTGGGGAAAGACCAATTGAAGAGTAGTCGTCTGCCACCTTTTGCACAGGGTCAGAGTCTTCAAAGTGAAGGCAATCCTGTTCTATGGGTAGCCGCAGGGTTGACTGGGAACCGGTATGCGAATCACCATATTCAAGCAGACCAAGCTGCCAGAGCAGCTCCCTGTGGTTTAGACCAAAACCACCAAAGGTCCCGGCTACAATCAGTGCAGAGACAGTGGCGTATGGCAGCCTGGTACGGTGCACAAATTCAAAAAGCGATTCGTACCTTCCCGCCCTTTGTCTTTCAGCCACGATTTCACATGCTGAGTATTTGCCGATGTGATCCACATAAAGCAGGCCCAGCTGTATTGACATATCCATGCTGGTACAGGTATCCATGCTTGTATTGATGTCGGGTCGCAAGACGCTTATGCCAAGTCGCCTGGCCTCGTTTGAAAGAACATGGGGAGGATAAAAGCCCATGGGCCACTGGTTGAAGAGCGCACAGAAAAACTCAGCCGGATAGTATTCCCGAAGCCAGGCCGACTGGTATGCCAGAAGGGCAAAGGCAGTTGCGTGAGACTTTGGAAAGCCGAATTCTGCAAAACCTTCCATTTCGAGGAAGGTTTCCCTTGCCACAGTCTCGGTCACACCCAGCTTGCCGGCTCCTTGCAGGAAGCGGTGCAGGTATCTGTCCCTGGCCCTGGGCCAGTCTCTCCTGCCCATGGCTCTTCGAAAGCTCTCGGCTTCACCTGTGCCGAATCTTCCCATGGCAATCGCTACCTGTAGCACCTGTTCCTGATAGAGAATCACGCCCAGGGTCTCCTCAAGCGGTTCCCGCAGACTTTCGTGGGGTAGTGACAGTGTTGCCTGTGGATCTCTTCGCTGGCGTTCCCTGCCTTCCAGATAGCGGTGTACGGCACCGCCAGCTATGGGTCCTGGCCTGATAATTGCTACCTGGGCGGCCAGGTCGTTCAGGTTTCTGGGTCGGGACCTGGGCAGTATGCTTGCTTGGGCCCGTGACTCTATCTGAAAAACTCCAATGGTGTCGCCGCGTGAGATGCGATCGTATACCTGCTGATCTGCAAAGTTTATCCGGGAAAGATCGACAGGGACACCTTTGCTCGCAAGAGAGTCAATGCACTCATCTACCGCAGAGAGCATTCCCAGCCCGAGCACGTCAATCTTTACCATGCGAGCCTGTTCAATTGAGTCCTTGTCCCATTGGGCAAGGTATCGTTTGGGGTAGGCCGACGGTTCAATTGGGACACAGTCAATCAGGGGGTCCGAAGAGATAACTACACCGCCCACATGCTGGGAGATATGTCTTGGAAAATCTGATACCTGCTCAACAATATCTGCAAAGCGCTCCCAGAGTTGGGATGTTGGCCCATCCAGAAAGCCGGGCAAGCGCTCCATCTCCTTTCGCATTGCGTGTGGAGATCCATGGCCTTCAGCAGCATTTGCCAGCCTTGACAGGTCAGAGTCCCGCAGACCGAGTGCCTTGCCAACATCCCGGATAGCGCTTTTTATACGGTAGGTCTGGAATGTACAGATGATGGCAGCATGGTGGCTTCCCCATTTCTG
>JAJZMA010000053.1 GCA_021850405.1 bacterium | reverse complement strand
TCTACAATCGGCTTCCTTGTCCGGATCTTTTTTGCAGGGTGTTTCAGGATCGAAGGATTGGAAAACATTCCGCCTGAAGGCGGCTATATCCTGTGCGGAAATCATCTCAGCATCCTCGACCCACTGATTCTGGGGTCGATGTATCCAGATACGCTTTTTGCCATGGCAAAAAAGGAGCTCTTCAAAAATTCACTGCTGAGCTGGGTTCTCGCAGGCTGCAACACCTTCCCCGTGGACCGGGGCAAGCCCGACAGGTTCTCGAGCAACATGGCGGTGCGGAGTCTGGGCTCTGGCGGGTGAGTGATGCTGTTTATTGAAGGCACGCGGTCGCTGACAGGAGCCATGGCCCAGGCTGAACCTGGCCTTGGATTTCTGGTGCGGCATACAAGGGCAAATGTCCTCCCTTTCGCAATCTTCGGTACTGAGCGAGCCTGGCCCCACGGCAAAAGGCTCCCCTCCAGAAAAGCCTGGACCCTGCGCATCGGCAAACTGATGACCCAGGAAGAGTTAAGACGGCAAGGCTCCTCATCTGAGCAGATATCTGCCACCGCTGCCGAAGCAATAGCCGACCTTCTGCCCCACCGCTACCAGGGGGTTTACGCTGCCGGGCTACGTCACACTGACAAGGTGGAGTAGGGGTGTAGCCGGGATAGGGTCTCCCCACTCCCCAGAGTATCGCCACTGCCGGTAGCTGAACAGGGAACTGTAGCCGCGGCGCCCTGCCCCCTGTTCAGCGCCGTTTGGCTACCTTCCGGCTCGGTGCTGTAGCTGGAGCCTTAGCCGTTGCGCTCTTTTGCCCAGCTCTGGAGCTTTGCACAGCAGCACTGCTCCTGCCCGGGGTACGAACCGCTGGGGCTATCTTTCTTGCGGGGGGCGTAGCCTTCCTGTCTTTCGGCTGGGCTCTCCTGGCAGAGCTACTGGAGCGGGCGGTGATAGCCCTATTCTTCGGCGCCACTTTGGAGCTTCGCGCGGTGGCTGCCTTTGCAGTGACAGCAGCTTGCCGGCCAGAAGAGGGCGGCTTGGCGCCAGTTGCGCGACCAGCCACGGCCGATACGCTTTTCACCGCGGCGCTTCCGCGCTTTACCAGCGCAGCGGCAAGCTTTGGCGTACGGCTGGCCCCAGCTGCAGCTCCCTTCCGGGAGCCCGCCGAGGAGGCCGCCCTGGATCTGGATAATGGCGCACTGCCCCTGGGAGAGCTGGCTTGCCTTGGGCTTGAAAGCTTCCTGCCACCTGTAGCGCTGCCCCCTCCCTTGCCTGCTCCCTTGCCAGCTCCCTTTGCAGCGGACGGCCTGGTCGGAGAGCGGGAGGCTTTGACAGAAACAGGTCTGGCCCCTGCCTTTACACTCCCTGTCTTCCCGCCAACTTCCTTTCTGGACGCAGGGGACCGGGTCACAGCGCCGCTCCTTGGGCTGGCTACTTCCTTCCTGCTGGCTGGAGCCGCCTTGCTGGCTGCCTGGGAGCGGGTCCCAGTCCGTGCAACTGGCGCAGATCGCTGCCTGCTCACGGAGGATATGCGCGAGGATCCGCCAGAAGCCGTACGCGTGGTTGCCTTTGACTGCTTCCCGTCTTTTTCTGACTGAACCCGGCTGCCGCGGGAGGTGGGCATGGCTGCCCTGGGGGAGGCAGCCATCCGGCTGGCCTGCAGTGGCACTGTTCTGTTGCTGGCTTTACCAGATGGCCGCTTCCCGCCACTGGACCCGTCCGCTTTGGCAGCATCCCTGCTGGCGCGAGGTGGTGGGTCGGCCCTTTTTGTGCTCTTTGTGCCCTTCAGGGCACTCCCGCCGGAAGCCTTCGCAGCGAGCTTCGTCTGGGCCCGGGCCGCAGGAGTGCGGGATTCGCCTTTGTTATCTGCCCTGCTTGCTGCTGTCTTGCCGGTTTCCGCTTTGGCTTGGGCTTTGGGTTGCTGCCCTGGACTGTCCTGTACTGGCTTTTCCCTGGAGATGTCGGCAGCCCACGCAGGCTGCTGGCCGCCCTTTGCAGACCCGGGCACTACTGTGTGAGGCTGGCTGGCCAAAGATGCCTTGCTATCCCCATCCCTCTTTTTGCCCTTTCCAGAGGCCTGCTGCGCGGCTGGCTGCTTTTCCCGGGAGGGGATCTTCGCCTCCTCCCTGGCGCTCGCTGCCCGGGGCTGGCCCGCTCCACTTCCTGCTGCTGGTCTGCCGCCTGCAGGAGTGGGCTCGGCCGGAGCAACCTCCGAGATCATTCTTCTCTTGGGAAGGTCAAATTCACCCAGACTCTCCAGGCACGAAAATGCCACAACCTCCTTGTATGAGCGCAGATCGTCAAAGCGCACTATGGCGGTCTGGGTCAGCACGGCCTCAACCCTTCCCTGGGTGCCAACCGGGTGCCTGCCTATCGGGGTGCCGGTCCTGGGCCGGGTGTTCTGGATCAGCACCACCCGTTCGCCGATAGCAAACGGGGCCTCAATCTCCTCATCCTCGCCCGCCCGGGGGGCCGTCCTGGCACCAGCAACCTCAGGGATTACAGCGTCCTCGACCCCGATCACAACCGGCACCTCATCCCCATCAGGGTCATCGAGGACAGGATCGACATCGATTTCTACTGCCTCCTCCACGACTATGTCTTCTGTATCAGGTGTCTCAGGGAGAATCTCGTCTCCATCTGGTGCCTCTGGGGGTGCTGACACTAATCTCTCCAATCTCAACCAGGAAAAGACGGGGGGACAAATGCCCCTACCCGGCGGCCAAGCCCGCTGCTATCCAGTTTACCTCTATGAATAAGCGCTCACTCGACCGGCCGGGAGTCGAATGGCAATCCCTCCACATCGTGGTGAACCACCGCGCCATCAATGATGGTGAGTAGCACCTGGCCCAGGAGCTGCATTCCTCGCAGCGGAGTGTTGCTGGACTGGGAGTGGAAATTGTCTGCCCGCACAGGAGCCTGTCCCGCGGGATCAAACACCACACATGTAGCAGCCTCTCCAATGCGCAGCCGTGGCTCGACAACTCCTGCAGCATCCCCAAGCACCCGGAATGGCCCCTGTGTCAGCCTCTCAACCAGCGTAGAAACCCACTCGCCACCCATTCCGCCAAACGTAAGACAGGTTGAAAGCGCTGTCTCCAGTCCGATGGCTCCGGGTGCCGCCTCGTCCTCGGGCCCTGACTTGTCCCTCATGCCATGCGGAGAGTGGTCGGATGCTACCGCATCAATCGCCCCGGAACGCAAGCCGTCCACCAGCGCGAGGCGATCCTGCAGGGAACGGAGCGGGGGAAGCAATTTTGCGAGTCCAGGCGGCTCAACAGGGCTCTCCAGGGGTTGCCACATTCCAAGATGCAGGGGCGAGACCTCTGCTGTCACAGGCAGCCCTTCCATCTTGGCCCCGTCGATAAGCTCCACAGCCTGCGCAGTGCTCACATGCTGAAAGTGCAGCCTGCCTTTCCTTGCGTGGCGCAACGCACGCAAGCTGTCCCTTATTGCTGAAACCTCAGCCGCAGCTGGGCGGTCTGGTAGCAGGGTTGATGGCTCGAGCGCGCGGTTGACCTGCCTTATCATCTCTTCATCTTCCGGGTGGACCATTATGGTTCGTGCCAGGGCGGCGCCAGTCTCCAGCGCCTGTGCCAGCAGCTGGCCGGAAAACCGGTTGTGCTCATCATCTGAGAATGCGACCGCACCGGCCTCCACGCATCCCTTCATGTCAACCAGCTGCTGTCCCTCCCGACCCAGGGTGAGTGCAGCAGCAGTAAGCAACCGGACCCGTGTGGCCACCGCCCGAAAACATGACTGTGCTACCCGGTTCGGGAGATCTACCGGAGGAGTTGTGTCAGCCATGGTAACCACGTGGCTGTAGCCTCCAGCTGCTGCTGCCATTGCACCGGTGATTACAGTTTCTGCATCCTCCGCTCCAGGCTCGCGGAAATGTGCATGCAGGTCAAGAAATCCCGGGCAGATGACTATTGAAGGCTCACCTTCAGGACGGGACAGATCCACAACCGGGGCCATCTCATCCCCGATATGTTTGAAAATGGCAACTATCCTTCCGTCACAGATCCACACGTCCTGGCCATCTACATCCAGATGCCCCAGGGGATCCAGTACACGGATCCCACGGAGTATGCAGTTCATTGAGAGCCGGCTCTCAGGTGACCTGGCAGACTGGATCATGCTGGAAATACCATCCCAAACAGGCTACGCTGTGAAAATATGAACGGACTGGACCTGCCCACCGCCGGAAAACTGCTCATCATCCTTGGAGCAGTAATTGCGCTCGTTGGCATAGCGCTCGCAAGTGGGCTGCGCCTTCCCTTTGGATCACTGCCTGGAGATTTTTCCGGCCGGCTTGGGAACACCCGGATCTCCGTGCCGCTCGGCACCTCGATACTGGTCAGCATCCTGGCAACAGTGATTCTCAACATTGTGCTGCGCCGTTAGCTGGACGGCTGATAGATAAAACCTTCCACGTCGTAAAGCGTGTTGACCTGGCGCTGATCTATCCCATTAGGCACGTAGTAGTTCGCCTCATCCACAGTAAATGAAGATGGCCCCTGTACTGCCACCACGTACGCGACATGCCCGTAGTAGGGGTCGTAGAGCCCCCCTGGCCCCCAGACTACGATCGCGCCCACTTGTGGCGTCATTCCCACAGGATAGCCATAGGACTCAGCTCCAGCCACCCACTGGTCTGCGTTCCCATACCAGGGGACATACACCTGGGATGCCACATACCAGGTGCACTGACCCCAGGGAAAATGATCTGACGCTGCGGCGGAACCCGGTCCTGCTGCATACCCTATCGCTCCAGAACCGTAGGCAGCAGCGGCTGCGGCTGCTGCCCTTGCTGCCGCTGCGGCAAGCGCGGCGGCCTCATTGGCCTGGGCCTGCGCCTTTGCCTGCTGGACGTTCTGGATCTTCTGCACTATCGCCTGCGCATTCATGGCGATCTGCTGCGACTGGCCGGTGAGGGACGCCACCTCCGCCTGGTACTGTGCCTCGTCAGACTGCAGCTGGCTATTCTCCTGTGCAAGAGAGTTAACCAGTGCATCGGCCTGGTTGACCTCGATCTGCTCCTGCGCCTGCAGAGCCAGCAGCGCACTCTGTTCACTTTCCACCGTTGTGGTGAGATTGGCCACCTCCTGCTCAAGCGAACTGAAAGTGATTGCTACGTCTACCACACCCTGCACACCACCATTGCTGACCGCAGCCTGGGCGAGTGGGGGACGGGCGCTCTCAAGGTAAAGCTGGCGCACAACGGACGCCAGATGCGCCCGTGCTGCCACTACCTGGCCATGCACGACTGTCACCTGCGCTGAAGTATTGGCCCACCTGGCATTGGCAGCATTCAGCTGGACCTGGGCTGCCTGCATCTGCTGCTGCAATGCCTCAATCTGCTTCTGGGTAGCAACGGCGTCAGCAGATGCAGTACCTTTCCTGGCATTCACCCCTGCGAGCTGGCCCTGCAGGCTGGCGGCCTGGGCAGCGAGAGACGCAAGCTGCTGGTTGTCCTGGGCTATCTGCTGTGTGTACTGGTCGGCACTCACCGCTGAATATGAGGCAGACATGAGTACAGGGACGAGCACGGCAGCACCAATCAGACCCCAGGTCCTGAATCCCGGCCGCAATCCCATATCCGCCCTCCGAGGGTACATCAAAGGCAGGCTTCCTGCCCTCCAGTGCTTCTCCCCCCGTCAGACCACCACTTTAACGCTAGTGGCACCTTCCATCCGCCCTCTGTCACAAAAAGAGCCATGGAAGCCCGTGCGCTGCACGCAAGGGAGCTGCCGCCAGCGTGGACAGAAAGCCCTTTGCCAGCAGCAGTTCGCCGCCAGGAACAAGAAGATCCACTTCTGATGTTCTGATGCGATTGACCCAGCGCCCAATCCGGCTATGATGACAGCTGTCAGCTTTTTGGAACTGGAGAGCCTGGATGCCACCCTGGACACCATTTCGGCAACCAAGGGACCGCAAAGGACAAGGCGGTGCTGATCGTCTGCCCCAGGAAACCCTGGCCCCGCCCCCGGCAGACCCGGGAAGCCGTGATCCATGTTCTGCCACGGGCTGCCCAAACCTGCCGACCTATCTCTGTGTGTATACAGACCGGAGAAACAAGCAGTGTGCTGGCCACTGGTGTGAAAAGCACTCGTCGCTCGTCGACGACAGGCGCTACTGCCGACGCCATACTGGCACCATGCGCGCCATAGCCCAGTCCGAGGCAGATGCACCCCATCACCCAATCCCCGATGTCACAAGCCGTGCTCCTGGACTGGTCAAATGGATTGCCACAGCCATGAATGAACCGATCCGGGCACTGCTTGAGACCTACCTCAAAAACCCCGATGAAGAGCTGATATCTGATGGCGACGTGGTCCCCATAAGTGTTGCAGGCCTCCACACATGGCAAAAAGTCTGGCAGCTATACAACCACACCGGGCCCCTCATAAAGATCACTGTCGAAGTTGCAGACACTGCCGATGACGAAGTGATAATACGAGTGGGCAAGAGCCGCGTAAGCAAAGGGGTTCCACCCTGGATTACATCACGGAGAGCTGGCGAGTTGATCACCGTGGAGCGGGACGCCAGACAGCGACAGGAATACTATGACGACCTGCTGGAAGCCATCCACAAAGGCATCGAGGATGAGCTGGAAAAACAGCGCACTGGCCGACTGTGAGCGAAATGGTCCCCAATCCGTCGACACACAGCAGTCATGAGCCCGACGCACCGGGCGGAACCGGAGCAGGAGGAAACAGCACACAGCAAGGGGGCACCCCAGGTCGCTCTGGTGCCCTGCTGATAGCAGAAGACGAACCGATGATAGCCAGAATACTTTCGGACAAGCTGACGCGCGAAGGCTATCTCGTGGCCTGGGCACGGTCGATTGCAGAGATGGAGAATGAGCTGGCTAGCCGCGCCTTTGATCTGGTCCTGGTAGACGTAACGCTTGAGAGTGACGGTATTGACTATGCAGCCAGCATGAGCAATACCCCCAGATTCGGCTGGATGGCACTCACTGAGAGCCGTTATCCGCAGGATGAGCAGCGGGCACTGGATGCAGGAGCGGTTGGCGTTGTTGTAAAGCCGTTCAAGCCGACACTTGTCGCTGCAAAGATTGCTGCCACCCTGGCAGCTGATCCGCCGGCAGGTGGCGAGGGGTTTCTCTAGCGATTCGGCTTGAGAAAACCGGTACACGACACGCCTCTGTCCATGCTGCTGGACCAGCGCGAAAGGCAGCTAAAATACGGGCCGTTCCCGATACCCCCCAAATACGTCCTTGAGCGCAGCCACTATCTCCCCCTCGGTTGCCCTGGCACGCACAGCAGCCATGATAGCGGGCATGACATTTTCCGCACCCCTGGCCACTTCCCGCAGCTCCTCCAGCCGGTTGGCAACAGCTGTGTTGTCCCGTTTCCCTTTCAGCTCCCTCACCCTTGCTATCTGTTCTGCCTCAATCCTGGGATCGATGACCAGCACGGGTGGCTCATCGCCGGATGCATCCCCCTCGAGCACATTGATGCCAACTACGACGCGCTCTTTCGACTCCATCTGTTGCTGATAGTGGAAGGAGGCGTCTGCAATTTCGCGCTGGGGATAGCCTTCTTCCACCGCTGCAATCATCCCGCCTCTCGCCTCTATCTCTGAAAAATAGCGCTCTGCCTCCGCCTCAATCTCGTCGGTAAGTTTCTCTATGAACCATGATCCCCCGAGCGGGTCGGCAACAGAGGCGACCCCGGTCTCATAGGCGATTATCTGCTGGGTCCGCAGGGCTATCTGGGCAGCCTTCTCCGTAGGCAGTGCCAGTACCTCGTCCATGGAATTGGTATGGAGGGAGTTGGTGCCGCCCAGCACAGCTGCCAGCGCCTCCAGCGCGGTACGCGTGATGTTGTTTTCTATCTGCTGGGCAGTCAGGGAGCAGCCGGCTGTCTGAGTGTGAAAACGCAGCTTCCAGGAACGCTCGTTGCGTGCACCATATTTTTCACGCATCCGGCGGGCATAAATCCTCCGGGCAGCGCGATACTTGGCAATCTCCTCAAAGAAATCGATGTGAGAGTTGAAAAAATAGGACATCCTGGGTGCGAAGTCATCCACATCCAGACCAGCCGCAATCGCCCCCTCCACATAGGCAAAACCATCTGCAAGAGTAAATGCAAGCTCCTGGGCCGCAGTACTTCCTGCT
>JAJZMA010000121.1:5725-8149 GCA_021850405.1 bacterium | reverse complement strand
ATCCTGGGCGGAACGGGTGTCAACCAGGAGAGCCGCTTGGTCCAGCAGCGCTGACAGACGCTGCAATGGCAGGAGGATCTGACTTTTTGTCCTTCTTTTCCCTGTGCACCTTGGCAGGCTGTATCGCCATCCTGACCTGCCCCTCGTGGAGGTCGATGACAACAGAATCCCCGGGGCTGTGTTTCAGCTTTAACAGCTCTTCGCTAAGCGGATCCTCAATCAGCCTCTGCACAACCCGGCGCAAGGGACGTGCACCATACACCTTGTCAAATCCTTCAGCAACCAGCTTCTCCTTGGCCTCATCCGAGACGACAAAACCAAGCTCCTGAACCTGCAGGCGCTTCTCAACATCTGCCAGCATCAGGTCCACAATGGCGCGCATGTGCCTGTGGTCGAGCCGTTCGAAGACTACTACCGCATCTACCCGGTTCAGAAACTCGGGGCGGAAAGCACGCTTTAGCTCCTCCATGATCTGGTCACGCATCTTGCCGTGCTCAACCGACGCGGTACGTTCATCTGGCACTGCAGGCTGAAATCCCATCGAGGAGTTGACCTTGATGTTGGATGCCCCAACATTGCTTGTCATAATCACAATGGTATTGGCAAAGCTGACAGCCTTTCCCTTGGCATCGCTCAACCTGCCATCTTCGAGGATCTGGAGGAGCATGTTGAACACTTCAGGATGGGCCTTCTCGATCTCATCAAAGAGAACGACGCTGTAGGGTCTGCGCCTGACCGCCTCAGTCAGCTGTCCGCCTTCGTCGTAGCCTACGTAGCCAGGAGGAGAACCGACCAGGCGTGCCGTGCTGTGCCTCTCCATAAACTCACTCATGTCCAGGCGGATCATGGCGTCCTCATTGTCGAACAGGAATGCTGCAAGCGTTCTTGCCAGCTCTGTCTTGCCCACGCCAGTGGGCCCGAGAAACATGAAGGAGCCCACTGGACGCCTTGCATCCTTGAGGCCAGCCCGCGAGCGGCGCACCGCCTGCGAGATTATCTTCACTGCCTCATCCTGCCCAATGACACGCTGGTGCAGTTCTGCTTCCATGTTGAGGAGCCGGCTCGTCTCAGCCTCTACAAGGCGTGAGACAGGAACCCCTGTCCATGCGCACACGATTTCGGCAATGTGGTCTTCTGTCACATCGGGAACAGTCTTGCCCAGTTCGTCCCTCCAGGCCATCTCCCTGGTGACATACTCCTCTTTGAGGGCCTTCTCCTCGTCGCGCAGCTGGGACGCCTTCTCATAATCCTGGTTGGTCATGGCCTCATCCTTGGCCGTCTGCTTTTCACGGATCTCCCGCTGCATACGACGCAACTCCTCAGGCGTCGTGGTCAGCTGCGCCCGCACCCGGGCACTTGCTTCATCAACAAGATCTATCGCCTTGTCTGGGAGCGACCGGTCATTCACATACCGGACAGAAAGGTCCGCTGCCGCCTTGAGTGCACCATCGGTGATATGAACCCGGTGATGCTTCTCGTACAGTGACCGGATACCATGCAGAATTGCGATGGTCTCATCCAGGGACGGCTCTTCAACAAATACCGGCTGGAATCTGCGCTCCAGGGCAGCATCTTTCTCAATATATTTCCGGTACTCATTGAGCGTGGTGGCGCCAATGCACTGTATTTCCCCCCTGGCGAGTGCTGGCTTGAGAATATTGGCGGCATCAATTGCGCCCTCTGCGGCTCCTGCTCCGACCAGCGTATGCAGCTCATCGATGAAGAGGATCACCTCGCGCGACTGCCTGATCTCATCCAGTATCTTCTTCAGCCGCTCCTCAAATTCCCCCCGATACTTGGTGCCAGCGACCAGCGCCCCCATATCGAGGGTAAGCACCCGTTTGCCCATAAGGCTCTCAGGTATGTTGCCAAGGATTATGTGCTGGGCCAGCCCCTCAGCAATGGCTGTTTTTCCAACCCCGGGCTCGCCGATAAGCGCCGGGTTGTTCTTGGTCCTGCGGCTAAGTATCTGAATGACGCGTTCTATTTCACTACCGCGCCCAATAACAGGATCCAGAGTGTTGCGCTGGGCCTGTTCGGTCAGATCCCGGCAGAACTGGTCCAGTAAAGGGGTCTTCGACGGGCGCTTGGCAGCATCCCTGCCCTCTTCCTCCACCCCAGACTCAGCCAGCAGGTGGTCTATCTCACCCCTGACCTTTTCCAGATTGGCGCCAAGATCGTCAAGTACATGCGCCGCAATGCCCTCGCCCTCAATCAGAAGGCCCAGCAGCAGATGCTCGGTGCCTACGTAGTTGTTTCCCATCCGGCGGGCCTCCTCGAAGGAGATCTCTATGACCTTCTTGACCCGGGATGTAGGAATGATCTGCTGGATGATGATCCGTTCGTTGCGTCCCAGTACAGACTCAATGGTGCTCCGTACTCTGTCAATCTCCACACCAAGATTGTTCAGCACCCGCGCCGCAA
>JAJZMA010000121.1:0-5715 GCA_021850405.1 bacterium | reverse complement strand
TGCCCTCCCCTTCCCGAAGCAGGCCCAGCAGCAGATGCTCAGTACCTATGTATGAATGATGGGAGCGTTCCGCCTCCTCCTGGGCGAGAGTCAGCACTTTCTTTGCCCGTTCCGTGAACCGTTCAAAAGGATACAAGACCGCCTCCTGAGCATCCTGCTCAAAACTCCACAGTACCGACCTACCCGGGACTGCCACTAACGCTATGCCTATTATGCCCGCTTGGATAGAATCTGAAGCATCTCTAGTGCACAACCTGTTGCGCTACTGCCCAGGAGGCGGGCAAACGGGCAAAAGAGTGTCCCCAGACACTTGGGCCCCCACGCTGACGCGATCAGGGTATCCGTCCAGCGCCCCCGCCCGTCTCATGCTCTGCGCGCGCGGTTGAAGAGCGGCCAGCTACGCGGCATGCAGGGGTTCCCCCAGGCAGCAGGTGGCGATATCGAGCGACCAGCCGGTATCCCACGGCAGCCGCAATACGGAGTCCGGGCAGATCCATCACCATTCCCAGGACCGCCCAGCACCGGCCCATGGCCACGAGGATACGTGCTACTCCACGGTGGCGATCCCACACCACACCTGACCTGTCCACCCAGCAGACACCCCGCTCGACCTGGTCCATAGTGAGACCATAATCTGCCAGCCTGGGGACCTCCTGCCAGGGGATAACGTCGACACCAGTAGGCAGTCTTCTGGCAGCAAAGCGCGCGCACTGACTACAGAACCCACAGTCTCCGTCAAAAACCAGGGTATGCCTTGCGTTGCTGGCGCCCGAAGCAGAGCCGTCCACCCTACTGACCCCTGACTGCACCACGCAGCAGCAGGCGGCGGTCAGGAGCAGGTGCAACGACAGTCGGCGCCTGCGGTCCCCTCCCGCACACCTCCCAGCTGGCAGGAGCGACCCTGCCCGCACCGAGCCCACAACATTCAGCTAGATGCATCCCTTCCCCCTATCGGTCAGGCTTGCTGCTCACAGGGTAGGGATGCCCCTCAGAATCAACTCCAGGAGCATCCTTCTGTTTTTCTGGGTCCAGGCCAGATTCCTGCTTTCCTGCCTCGTCCTGAGCGCGCTCCATCCTGGATGCGGCCCGTTTCATCTCCGCAAGAAGCCTGCGTTCCCGCTCGTCCAGCGCCATATTCCGGCCCTCATCTATCTCCCGCCTGGTCGACCCTTGCAACACGTCCAGGTGCTGCAACCCTTCCTTGCCCGTTCAGTTAAATTAGTGCGAACGCATTAATTTCTGCAGCGCGTCACTCACCATCCTGCTCTGCAGATGGCTCACCAGAAGGCCCCGACTCGCCATCGTCGACCGCGCCCATGTCTGGCAACGCGTCCACCGGACTGTCCGAACCCAGAGCAACAGCTTTATCTTCCACTTCTTGCGGGGTGAGGCTTGGCTCAACGTCTACGCTGGCGGACGTTGCCTGGCGGGCATTCTCGGCAGTAAGCATAGCGTCAGAAAGAGCGCTCACCATTGACCCTGAAGGTGCGCCCCTGCCCGACGACCCTGAACCGTCATCCTCATCGTCATAACCGCGGCTTGACATCCCGGCACTGAAATCGGCGAGATCGCCCATGCCTTCGGGGCGGTTACCCTCCATCTGCCGCAGGGAAAGCGAGATCCGTCTACGCTCCTTGTCCGCGCTAAGGACCATGACCTTTATCGTCTCGCCTATTTTGAGAACATCCTCGGTCCGCTCCACATGATCCCAGGAGAGCTCGCTAATATGCAACAAGCCCTCTACTCCATCAGCGATCTGAAGGAAGGCACCGTACTTCTTGGTTTTGGTTACGACGCCCTCAACTATTTTGCCAGCCGGAAAACTGTCTTCGATGGTGTCCCAGGGATCAGAAGAAAGCTGGCGCAGGGAAAGACTGATACGGCTCAGTTCGGGGTCCAGCTTTATGACCTTGACGCTCACTTCATCCCCAACCGCAAGGACATCCGAGACGTTGTTGACCCGGTCCCATGAAAGTTCACTGATGTGGATCAACCCATCTGCGCCCCCAAGGTTGATAAACGCTCCATAAGAGGTAAGCCCGCTCACCTTCCCAGTGATCATGTCACCGAGAGACAGCTTCTCAAACAGCTCCTCCCGCTGGCGAGCACGATCTTCATCCTGAGCGGCCCTCTGGGACACAATAAGGCGATTCCGCTTGCGGTTAACCTCGAGCACCTTCACTGGAATCCTGGTGCCGACCAGCTCCAGGAGGTTGCCACTGAACTGTCGTGCCACCTGACTGGAAGGGAGAAAACCGCGCAGTCCCAGGATGCTGACAATGAGTCCGCCCTTGTTCTGCTCCTTGACCTCAGCATCCAGCACCTCGCCATCGCTCTCTTTCTCGGCAATAGTCTGCCAGACGCCCTCAGCACGTGCCCGGCGAAGCGAGAGAATGACGTTGCCATCCTCGTCTTCTGGCTGAAGAACGTAGACCTTGATCTGCTCGCCAGGAACCAGCTCGGTTGGGGTTTCACCCCTGCCATTCAGCTCCCGCTTGGAAATTATCCCTTCCGACTTTGCTCCGATATCCACGAGCACTTCATCTGGATCAACACGAACAACGGTGCCCTCAACAATGTCCCCATGCGCCAGAGAATGAATTGGCATTTCATCCTGCTGAAGCAGCTCTTCCATCGTTAGCGGCTCAGTGGTTGCAGCTGGGCTCAAAAGGACCCCCTTTCGCTCAAGGGACCAAGCCCTCTGGCGAGTGTACAAACATGCGCATATGGCGAAAAAGGCACCACAGTGCCTGCTTGCGCAATAGCCACATTCTAGCACCTGGCAAGGAGCAGTCTTCCTGTCCCTGCCTGAGCACTCCCTGGTACAACACCAGATCCACGCCCGCTATTGCCCCCAGAGCCAAAAGACGCGTAGAACCAGCCTCCCGGTTGACAGGAGCATCTTGCCTCTGTGGGTACGAACCGGCCGAGATCACAGCTCCATCCAGCAAGAGGATGCGTTAGCGACCGGAACCACCTGGGATGACCCCCTGCCAGACAGTCAGAGCCGCTGGGACGGATAGAACCATTCCCAGCCCTGCCACCAGGCAGGGCTGTCTATAGAGTGCGCAGAGCGCGCACCATGCTGTAACCGGAATGTTGCGGGTTGGAGGCTCATTTTGGTAGTAGCCTTGCAGGAAAGGGATGGAAAATTCGCAACTGCCTGAAACTGAGCTGGAGCTGCTGTTCGAGCGGCAGCAGGAGGGCGGCTACCATGTCTACTGTCCCCAGCTACCAGGGTTGCACACCGAAGGTGAAACTCTCGAAGAGGCCCAAAGCAACGCCCGGGAAGCACTGGAGCTGTACGCAGAAGCCATGGCTGAGGAAGGGAAAAAGCTGGACCTTGCCCGGATCCGGCCCCATTTCCGGGGGCCGCAATGAGCGGGCACCTTCCCGTCCTGTCGGGCGAGCAGCTAATCAAGCTGCTGGGTAAGCAAGGATGGATCGTTGTCCGCCAGAAAGGAAGCCACGTACGGATGAAAAACCCGGACAATCCGACCCCGCTTGTCGTACCCGTGCACGGCAGCACGCCCCTGAAGCTGGGGACGATGGCTGCCATCCTGAAGGATGCAGGGCTCTCGCGAGAGACATTAACCTCCAGGTCTCCGAGAGGTCGCAGCCTGGATTAGCCCAGAGTAGTCACTCCATTCCAGGGCAAAAGTCAGGCACATCCGCCCATCCACGGTATACCGATGGGATCTCTCAGTACGCTCGACCATCAGATCGGAATAGCGGCTGTAGCAGGAAGCCATAGCAGTACTATTTGTGGCAGGGGCGGCCGCTTCGCTCATGCCAATCGTGGACCATGGCATCATGCCAGGACCCATTTGCAACGCACCACGTAACTGGTCCTCCCGGGCAAGGTCACCCCCCATAGACGTAATTCTGGTTTGTAGCCACAGTTTTGAAGCCGGGGCTCTGCATGGTCCTGGTGTTTACCAAAACATGAAATCCGACAATCTGATCCATGCAATGTAAATGCAATGCGCCCTGCCATTTGCGACAGGATCTGCCAGAGTACCCATCTCCAGCCTGGAGCGGTGTGCAGGAAGCTCTACTGGGGCCAGTGCAGCCGAGCCCACAGTTTCAGTATGCCATCTGTCAAATATCATCTGGATGGCAAGTGGCCACAGCCCCATCTTGACGAATCTGACAGCCCACTATCGCCAGGTATAGAGAGTTGATGGATTCACCTGACGCGCCACCCTGCTCGACAGAAGGGCGCGCGTTGCAGTGCAGTGCAGTGCAGCATGCAACATACACTGCGCCCTGTGCTTCTGGACATGCAGTGTGAGCAGAGCGCACTCTTGAGCGCACTTCCAGCTTGCTAGAGTTGACCGGTTTTTCATATACTGGCGCGCATTCCTGTCTCAGCAGAACCGCACGTCTGTCCTGCGGGATCAGGAAAGGCAAGACCATGGACTGGTGGAGGAAGCAAATAGAATGAACCCCAAAAAAGTGGCAGTGTCAACATCGGCACCAGGCGGTCTGCTCCGCGGGCTGGCAGCGAGTATTGCAGTGCTTGGCGGGTGCCTTGCACCGGCAGCGCTTGGCGCTCCTGTCCTGGCGTCGGGCACTACCTGCTCCACATCCGGAACCATCTCGTCCACCGGCATAGAGACAACAAAATTCAGCTTCACCGGGGCCGAGCAATGTCTCAACATACCTTCCGGGGTCAGCCAGGTCTCTGTGACCGCCATAGGCGGGGCTGGAGGACCTGCGACCCCTCCCAACTCCACATCCGGCGGGGCCGGAGCAAAGGTTACTGCAACCATTCCAGTGACATCGCCAGACACGCTCTACGTTGAGGTTGGTGGAATGGGCCAGTACGGCACCACCAGCGGATCTGCTGTGTTTGGTGGTGGAGGGGCTGGTGGTTCGTCAGTCTCAACTGGTGGTGATGGCAGTAGCGGCGGAGGTGCAAGTACCGTGCAAACTTGCTCCCTCACGAGTGCCACATGCCTCTCCAGCCTTGGCACGACATCCGACCCACGGCTGGTCGTGGCAGGTGGGGGTGGCGGTGCGAGCCTCTCTGGTGATGGTGGGTCAGGTGGTGCTGGGTCTTCAGTCGCATGCAATGCAGGAGGGGCCTCAGTCTCCACTTTAGCAGGCATTGCCAATACCGCTGGAGGCAGCTGCACTGCTGGAGGTGCCGGTAGCTATGGCGGCACCAGCCCAGGGGGAAACGGCAGTGCCACCAGCGGCGGCACGGGTGGATCAGGTGGCAGTTCGGGCTACGGTGGCGGCGGTGGAGGCGGCGGCTACTACGGGGGTGGCGGCGGTGGCGGCGGCGGCTTGGACGCCCCTGGAGGGGGAGGCTCAAGCTTTGCTGTGACAGGATCCACAAACGTTTCCATGACGCTGGCGGCGTACACTTTATCCTCAGTCACAATCTCATACACAGTGCCACCGGTATCAACCACGACAGCGATGACATCGTCAGCAAACCCAGCCTATGTGGGGAGTAGCATGACGTATACGGCTACTGTATCGCCGGTCCCAACTGGGGGAACAGTAACTTTCAATGATGTCAACGACGACGTGGTGTCTGGCTGCAGCCCGGCCCCGGTCAATACGACCACAGGCCGGGCTACGTGTACGGTTACCTACACGAGCGCTGGAACATACAATGTCACCCCTTCGTATAGCGGCTACGCCCAGTACCAGTCCTCAGCTGGGACGCTTTCTCTGGAGCAGACAGTCCTTATTGTCCCC
>JAJZMA010000221.1:6615-8263 GCA_021850405.1 bacterium | reverse complement strand
TTTCCCAGCCGCTGGCGCTGGATGCCTATGCTGTGAGCCGCAGCACGGGTGCCTTTATCCTCATGGAAGAGGGGACCGGCACTACTGTCGGCGCCGGAATGGTGGGAAGCCCTTCGTTTTTCTAGGCAGGGGCCAGAGTAGCCCGTGGGCTTACCTTTGCCCGTCTCACATATTCTGGCGTCCTCGCATATTCGTAAGCCTCATTTGCTGCCGGCCGGGTATTGCACTATCCGGTTTGGGCAGGCCCGCACCCCAGGCGCTTGAGTGTTGTCTCCTCCGCAGAGGGGCGATCCAGGCAGGATTGAGCTGGCGCTGGGAGCAGCGGCACAAAAAAGAACAGAGTGGCGATCCGGTCTGCCAAAATAGCCATGGCGCCTTGATGCCAGAGATGGGGATATCACCAGGGCTGCCAGGTTGTGCTTGGGGCCATAGCTCAGCTGGGAGAGCGCTTGCATGGCATGCAAGAGGTCGACGGTTCGATCCCGTCTGGCTCCACCACTCACTTCCCTGGGGATTACGCAGCACTGCCTACATTTACCATCTGTCACTCTATGGCGATGCGGGTCAAGATCTCCCCGTGGCGATCGGCCGCCCTGTCTGCAAGGCTCTCACGAAACAGTCCTGGCTCCCCATCCATGCATCGACATTCGAAGTAACGATCGTGGTGTGACTGGTGAAGGCCGGAACACCTTCCTGATCCCGTGCTACGCTGTGCCTGTATTGTTGACAATCAGGAGCGCGGCGCATGTGGCCTTCCCACCGCCTCTGGTTTCTGGCACTGTTTGGCTGTAGTTTGCATCTCTGTAACCCCGGTCCCGGCCAGCGATCTGTGTCCTGCAACCGGAGCTGCTCCCACTAAGCGTTTTTGTGTCACCCGGCAGCAACCTGCAAGAGGAGAGTTTCCAGTTACCGGTCTGGCGAGCGTGCATGCAACTCCGGCTGATTTTCTCAGGTCGGGAATGGAACTTACCATAGGACTAAACGACATACCGGTTGTTTCGCAGCAACAGGAAGAGCGGATTGCACTCCACTACAGCATTACCCAGGATCCATTCCTGCAGCGCAATGTGCATCCGCCTGCGCCTCCCCGTGCAGCGGGCGCCGTGCTTGCCGTGTTCAACGCGAACTACCTTCTTTCCCCTCAGACGACTGCATCGAAGCGGACCCTCATCTGGATTGTCGACATTTACGCACGTGATGTTTTTTACGTCCCTGCCGGCAATATTGGGGGATATAGCGAGATATTCAGCAACACACTCGTCTGGGTCGACGCAACCAACGGCCAGATCGTGAGTGCAACGGGCGGATAGCGACCATCGGTAGAACTCAGCCCAGCATTTCTGCTGCTCGCACACATTGGCTCCAAAACTGGCCCGGCGGCCTACGGGTCAGGGATTGGTTGATTGCCCCGTTACTTGCCTGGCACAGTGTCCATGCTCGCCCGAGGCGGGTTTCCAAATGGCGACGCGGACCATTTTGGTAAGGGGTGGCAGGCAGGTGAGTCATGCTGGGTTGTATCGTAGGCTGCATGCTCCCAGCTTCTCCACTGTTTCTGGTCTGCGGTGACGAGTCGGTGCTGGTGCGGGCTGCGGTGGGGCCGTGGCGCACTGAATGTGGTGCGCTGGGACTGAATCTGGAGCTGCTGGAT
>JAJZMA010000221.1:0-6605 GCA_021850405.1 bacterium | reverse complement strand
GACCACTGCGCTTACTGAAGGCTCACTCTTTGCCGAGGAGAGGGCGCTGCTGGTCAAGGATTTCACCTATCTGCTGGAAAAAGGCAACAAGGGAGCTGCATCCCTTGAGCAACTGGTCCGTGCACTGCATGGGAGACCAGAAGAGCTTGCTGTCTGTTTTTCTGCCAGCTTGCTCCCCGAGAGCCATCCACTGGTAAAAGCAGTGCGGGAGCTTGGAGGAAAGGTTGAGAGATGCGAAAAGATGAAGGGGCGTGCACTCACCGCATGGGCAGAACAGCTGCTTCGGGGAGCATCCTTCACTCCTACACCGCAGGCCCGGGCTGAACTGCTGGGGCTCGCCAGTGAGGGCGCAGAGCTCTTCTCAAACGAGGTTGCAAAGCTGGAGTCTCTCTTTGCTGGGCAGTCGGTTGGGGTCGATGAGATTCGTCGCTACGTGAGTCTGGAGGGAGGTGCAGAGGCATGGCAGCTGCTCGACGATCTTTGCCGCAGCCCTGGCGATGCTATGGGTCGCATGGAGCTGCTTCTTTCGCGGGGCAATGCTCCAGTCCAGCTGCTGGGATCGCTTGCGCTCCAGGTACACGATCTTCTTGCAGTCGCCTCTGCCATCGCATCCTCACCGCCAGGAGGGGCAGCGCAGCTTGGGATGCCACCATGGAAGTTCGAACAGGTGAGCAGGCTTTCAAGAAAAGTGGGGCTCAATCGGGCCCAGCGATGGCTGGCGCTCCTCCATTACGCTGACCTGGCATCCAAGCGCGGAGATGCTGAGCCACAGGCAGCCTTGCAGCTGGCGCTGGCTCAGATGGCCCAGTCACTGGGGGCCTAGTCAGTGCGGACCAGAAGGCCCTGGTAAGGTCTGTCAGGCTCCTGGCTGTGGCCAGCGAATAGAGCGTTGGCCTCGCACGCCGTATCCAGCACCTGGTCCAGTATGGACGGAGTGGCAGTGAGCGTCCTGTCCCCCCTGAGGCCGGGTCAGGCTTTTTTCGCAGGCGCCTTGGCGGGTGTCTTCCTGGCGGTGGAGGTGGTCTTTTTTGTCGTAGCGCTGGCGGTTGTCCTTGTTCTGGTGCGCACTGCTTTTGCCGCAGCTACAGGTTTGCGTACTGTCCTGCCAGCCACCTTTGCGGTAGCCACCTCAACTGCATCGGCATCTCCCTCAGCAGCCTTCATGATCGCTGCTATCTGTGCCATGAGCCGACTCTTGCGACGGGCGACATTGTTCCTGTGGAGGATTCCTTTCTCTGCTGCCTTGTCAAGGGAGCTCACTGCAGTTATGAGCTGTGCTGTCAGCTCGGAGGCAGCGGCAGTTCCTGACACAGCCAGCTTGCGCACCGTTGCCACCCGTGTACGCACGGCGGATCGTACCGTACGGTTGCGAATATGTTTTGCCTCATTGGCACGGATACGCTTCTTTGCTGAACGGGAATTGGCCACTTATTCTCCTGGTGTGTTTTTAGGCAGAAACTCTCCATCCTGGGGCGCCTGCCGGTCCTGACTACCTGCAAAGTATATCAACTCGATCCCCCGCACACAGTTATCGCGGATGGTATGCACTGCGGCAGGGTGTGTCACCATAATCCCATGCTGGTGGTTCCCGCTTACGCCAAGCTCAATCTGTCGCTGGAGATCCGGGGAAAACTGCCAGGCGGCTGGCATGACCTGGATTCGCTTGTGGTTCTGATTTCTATCCGGGATCTTGTGGGAATCTCACTGCAGCCGTCGCACAGGAACCCCTCAGAGCCCGGCCCTCCCATCCAGCTCACAGGGCCGTTTGCCTCCCAGGCGCCAGCGGATGCTACCAATCTGGCCGCCCAGGCGCTCCGCCTCGGGACTGCGGGTCGACAGGCGGAGGGAGAGCTGCAAGTCAGCTGGCTCCACAAACGTATTCCCGCCAGGGCTGGCCTTGGTGGAGGTTCATCAGATGCCGCAAGCGTCCTTTTTGCGCTGGCTCCTCCAGAGCGGTTTTCTACGGACGAGTTGCTCTCACTTGGCAGTGATGTTCCCCTCTTCCAGTGCGGGACCGCAGTGAGAATCCGTGGGCGGGGGGAGAAAGTTGTGCGTGTACGGGCTCCAGCCATCTGGTTTGCAATTGCCGTTGCCGGTACGGTAGACACGGGCGCTGCCTTTGGCATGGTGCAGCCCGCAGATTTGTCAGATGGGAGTCGAACTACCAGACTGGTGGAGTTGCTTGCACGTGGGGAGGTTGACCCCTCCCTGATGGGCAGCGCCCTTGAACGAGCAGCGATTGCGACGGCTCCTGAAATTGGTGCAAAGCTCAAGCGTTTGCGTCAGGATGGCGCGCCATGGGCAGTTACAGGCTCGGGGGGCGCAGTGTTTCTGGCGTCTTCGAAAGAGGCAGAGGCCAGGGACGCATGCAGGAAGGCGCAGGCGCTGGGTCTTCCTGCGTGGGTGGCCCAGGCGCTGGGCTACGCCTTGGCCGGCTGCCCAGGGTTTGGCTGAGGCGGCATGGGAACGGCTATTTTGGCAGGGTACACCGTGACGGTCTGGCGTCTGTCATCGTTGGACCTGCAGTGATTGCACAGAATTCGCTTCGGACAGTAGCAGCGGTAGCTGCAGGGAAGGCAGCTGGAGCTGCAAGCCGCCTGCTGGGCCGGGGAGGAGGAACCACGATTCCCGGGGATGTTGCCCGTGCAATCGACCCTGGGATCAACCGTGCGATTTCAGGTGGTTTGCGCCGGGGATGTGTAGTGGTCACCGGCACGAACGGAAAAACGACGACTGCCGGGCTAATCACTGCTATCTGCCGGCAGGCTGGCATCTCTGTTGTTTCCAACTCTTCTGGCGCCAATCTGGCTTTCGGTGTGACGGCAGCTCTCCTGGCAGACTGCACACTCTCAGGGGTCCCGGTCAGTGAGATGGGAGTATTTGAGGTGGATGAGCTTGCGTTTCCGGGTGTGGTTGCCGAGCTGGAGCCGTCGTGTGCAGTAGTGCTCAACTTTCTGCGTGACCAGCTGGACCGATCTGGTGAGCTGAACAGTACGGCAGCGGCAGTGGGCAGGGGTATCTCCAGGCTTGGCAAGCAGACCCGCCTCGTAGTCAATTGCGACGATCCATCGGTCGTCGCGCTTGTTCCGGAAGGCGTGGCAGCAGTCACCTTTGGAGTGGATGCCAGGTCGGTCATGTCGGCCTCCCTGCCCAGGGTGGCAGATGCACGCTTTTGCCCGAGATGCCAGCGCAGGATGGAATTTTCTGGCGTCGTGCTGGCACACTGCGGTGACTATCACTGTCCAGGTTGTGGATTTGTGCGCCCACAGGCGCAAGTGTCTGCAGCGTTAGTAGACGCAGATGTGGACCAGATGGACGTTACGCTTGGGGATGGATTGCATCTGCAGTGTCAGATTGGCGGAGTCTATAACGTATACAACGTCCTGGCTGCAGTGGCAGCGTGCAGGCAGCTCGGTGTCCCAGATGACGTGATTGCAACGGCGCTGCATGACTTTGTACCTGTATTTGGGCGCCAGGAGCAGTTTTTGCTCGATGGAAAGCAGTTCCGCTTCTTTCTTGCAAAAAATCCCACCGGCATGGACGAGGTGTTTAGAACAACCATTGAATCGGGGATCTACCACAACTATCTGCTGGCGCTAAATGACGGCATAGCAGACGGGAGAGATGTCTCATGGATCTGGGATGTGGACTTTGAGCGGCTGGCAAGCTCTGCACCAGACCTTGTTGTGGTCTCGGGCTCGCGGGCCATGGATCTGGCACTGCGCTTGAAGTACGCTGGCATCAGGAGTGGGACCGTCCTGGTAGAGCCGGATCCGGAAAAGGCGATGGCGGTTTCCTGCCAGCGCGCGCAGGATGACCGCATTGCAGTCATCCCCACCTATACAGCCATGCTCTCGCTGCGGCAGGTTGTGGAGCGGCGCGGGGCAGTTGGGCGGTACTGGGCGGCGCCTGCAGCGAAGGGGGTGCCTTTGCCAGGTAACACACCTGATGCAGCGGTTACTGCTGCGCCAGGTGAGCAGCCTATTCCCGGAGGGAAAGTACATGGCTAGGATGGAGGCAACTGCACGTCCTCTCAGGATTGGTCATCTGTACCCAGATCTCATGAACATCTATGGCGATTTGGGTAATGTGATTGCCCTGCGCAACCGGGCGGCCTGGAGGAACATTCCGGTCGAGGTGGTGGAGCTGGGTGAAGGCAGCTGGGACGCTCGGGAAGTGGATATCTTTTTTATCGGTGGCGGGCAGGACCTGGACCAGTCGCGGATGTACCTTGACCTGCTGGGCAAGCGCAGCCAGCTGGTGTCGGCAGTAACTTCCGGTGCAGCGATCCTGGCTGTCTGTGGCGGATACCAGCTGCTGGGGCATGCATACAGTGATGCGCATGGAAAGGTGCTGGAGGGGATAGGCCTTATCGATGGCACAACTACAGCAGGTGAGGGACGCTGGATAGGCAATGTAGTGGTTGAGGCAGGAGAAGCGCTTGGTCTGGGCCCGGTTCCCCTGGCCGGATTCGAGAATCATGGCGGCAATACCTGGCTGGGCAGCGGCGTCGCCCCCCTTGGCCGGGTACTGGTTGGGGGAGGAAACAACGGTGTGGATGGGACGGAAGGAGCAGTGCAGGGCAACGTCATCGGGACCTACCTTCATGGATCCTTTCTGCCACGAAATCCCAGAGTGGCAGACTGGCTGCTGGCAGCCGGTCTGCGCCACCGGGACAAGGCATGGATCGGGCCGCTGGCCGATCTGGATGACACAGTTGAGTTGGCGGCCCAGCGAAGCGCGGTTGCGATAGCCATGGCTGAAAAGGGAAGAAAAGCGGTTGCCCGTGCCTGACCGGGATGCCCGCCGCGTGCGCAATAGGGTGAGCGGCCCGGCAGCGCCCGCATCCGGTGTGGAGCTTTTGGCTCCTTCCCCTGGAAGAGCCATTGCCGCTCATGGAATGTGGCCTTTGCGGCATCATGGAGGAAGAGTCGCAGCGGTTTGGCCCCACCTGGAGGGTGTGATGGAGCCCAGGCCGCTGTTATCTGGGGCAGATTTCAGATAAGGAGTTAACTTGGTTCTTGTTGGCACTCCCAGGTCCGCTGCGGCAACCGGACCCAAGCATGTAAGGGCGGCCATCTCGTACCGCAGGGACATCGGCAACGAGCTCTGGGTGGTACGCGTCCGGCCAGAGGTGCCCATTCCGTTTGTCCCCGGGCAGTACGCCACTCTTGCGGTACGGGATGGCGACCGCATGATTGAGCGACCCTATTCGATGGTGTCTGCTCCCCACGAGGAGGAGCTTGAATTCTTCCTGGAAAGGGTAGATTCCGGGGCGCTCACTCCCCAGCTCTATGACGTGCCAGAAGGCGGAGAGGTCTGGATCCGGCCGCGTGCCAAGGGGCTGTTTCTGCGTGGCCTGTCAGGTTTTGATGCTCCAAGGATGCTGGTGGCGACAGTCACAGGCATTGCTCCGTTTCTGAGTTTTATCAGGCACATGGGAATGCTTGCTGCTAAAGGAGAAGACTCAGTGGAGGATGCGCAACCACTTCTGGTGCTGCATGGTGCCAGCAACAGTCTTGACCTTGTGTACCAGGAAGAGATGGAGCACTGGGCAGCAACGCTGCCCAATCTTGCCTATGTTCCAACCGTAAGTCGTCCCTGGGCAGAGCCGTCATGGACCGGAGAGGTCGGAAGGGTGGAGGATATCGCGCGGAAATATCTGGATCAGGCTGGGCTGGAACATGCAGCTGTGGAGATCTTTCTCTGCGGCAACCCCCAGATGGTTGACAAGATGCGGCAGCTGATGGTGCGCGCCATGGTTCCAGACTCCCATGTCAAGGAGGAGCAGTACTGGCGGGAAGACTGAGTCTTGATCCCTGCAGCCTTGTGTATATGCCAGGCCCGGACTCTCCCGTACATCCCTTACACTCGCAACATCAAGGGACAATGCAGACCTGGCACAGCAGTATCTGTCTGTTGCAGTGCGCAAAAGAGCCTGCAGAAGGCAGCACTCCTCTCCTGTGAGTGCGCGGGCGGAGTAGCGTCACAGCGTTGGCCCCAGGTGATGGCAAGCTGGTACCATGGCCGGGTAGTCTGGAGATGCTCCAGTTTGTCAGTTAACTGTTCTAGAGGAAAGACATGCTCCACGTTATAGCTTTCATTGTTATTGGCCTGGTGGCTGGGTATTCACTCGCTTCCTACCGCAAGATAGACACATCGGCCTATACCTGGCCCGTCATTGGCGGTGTCGTTGGCTCGCTGGTAGGCGGCTTCCTCTGGCTCAAGATATTTGGTGTACTGTCATTTGTTGGCAAGTGGGGATCGCTTGTTTTTGCCATAGTCGTGGCGGTGGCAGTCTGCTGGGCAGTGCTGACCAGGTTTTCTGCCGGCTCATCAACGCCATCTTCCTCCTCACCCCCTCCTGCTGCCAGTTGATCCTGGCCCGGGCGGGCCAGGAGCGCCAGGGCGCTGACCGGTACTCTGTCTGAGGCAGGGAGCCACGGTGCCGACACCAGGGCCACTCTGTGGCTTTCTGGCCGCGTGCCTTGCAAGGCGAGGGCTGGCAGGCTGGCGCTCGGCCCTGGGGCAGGTGCGTGCGGCAGAACCAGCAGGGGTATGGGAGCTTCATAATCTGGTTTTGCGCAGTGGTTGGCGCACAGCGG
>JAJZMA010000210.1 GCA_021850405.1 bacterium | reverse complement strand
AGGACCTTTTCTCCGGCGGCCCAGATGGAGAACGCAAGGTCTACATCCTCGTAATACGCGGGAAAGTAGTCTTCGCAGATACCCCCAATTTTTTCCCAGGTAGATTTCCTGACCAGCAGGGAGGCGGCGGAAGAGTAATCCACGGCACGCACTGCCATGTACTGGGTGTCATCTGGAGGAGTGGCAACCCCGTGCGTGGCGCCATCCTTCCATACCACTGCTCCTGCTTCGCGCAAGGTGCCGTCGGCAGCCAGGATGCGGCTACCAATTGCTCCCGCATCTGGCCGGCGGTGCGCCAGCTCGAGGAGCGGCTCCAGCCAGCCTTCTGCGACCACAACATCATCGTTGAGAAGCAGAATGTACTCTCCCCGCGCCTCTGACACTGCCGCATTGCAGCCTCCTGCAAAGCCACGATTTACAGCTGAGGTGAGGATACGTACCTGCGGGTGCGAGCACAGATGTTCAATGTGCTCCCTCGCCACCCCGTTGGCATAGACAATCACCTCATAAGGGATGGTGTCCGGGACGCTCCGCTCCACTGAGTCAATCGCCCGCGCCAGACCCTCCAGATCCCGGAAGGCAAGCAGGATGATGCTCACCGCTGGTTTGCTGGTCATGAGGTGGCTGCTCCTTACTGGAATAATTGTGCCATGGACATCCCGGTTCCGCTGCAGTTTGCCCGGGCCTGATCGGTAGCCAGCCTGGGTCCTGCCAGCGATAGCGCAGTTGGATCTGGGTCGTCCGTATCATCTTAATGCCTCTATGCCCAAGGTTGTGAGATAGCGTACTCCCTCAGCAAAAATCTTACCCTAGCAGCCCGTCCCGGTAATGGAGGGAAAGAACGCATATTGAGGAAAAGTGCAAAAAGATGGCGGGGTCGGTCTGGCATTGGTCATGACGGGAGGTCAGAAAGCCCTGTTGGCCCTCCGAGGGGTCTCTTTGGCCCACCCCTGGCTCTCCCGCGTCACCCCCACACGGCCTCCAGCTTGGCAATGTTGTGTCATATGGCGTGGAGTGCCCATTCTCCCTGCACCCTGGTCAGCCCTCGAAGCAGGAATCTCCGTAATCCTTTGTTGTTTATCTGCCCAAACACTGGCTCGACGGTCTCCTGTCGCAGGTGGTAGATGCCCTTGCCCTTCCTGGTGAGCAGTTTCCTTTTCATCCGCTCTCGTCTTGTCGCTCCAGCAGGGATCCTCCCCCGGGGTGAGGCAGGTCGCCGGTAAGTCCGTGGCATTCGTCCCGGCGCCAGATACGCATCTATGTTCTGCTCCTCCATATTTTTCATGTTGTCCTCGCTGCAGTACCCTGCATCGGCCAACACCCGTGTGGGAGTGCGTCCTGTGACGTCCTTCACCGCCTGGACCACGGGTGCCAGCTGTTGTGCATCGCTGGCACACGATGTCACCAATTGCCCCACGATTACCTGGCTCCTGGCATCCCCCGCCGCTTGTGTGTTGTACCCCTGGATGAACCCGTCTCCCCCTTTCATGATCCGTGACCCGGGGTCTGTAAAGTTTTTCTGTGCCTTGGGGTCTGGAGCCTCCTTCCTGGCAGCTTTGGCCTCCTTTTCCAGTTCCCTCATAGCTTCCTTGATCGCCGCTCGCCTCTTCTCTGCCGTTTGCAGCTCCTCGGGGAGTTCGTCTCCTCGCTGATCCACTCCGTATTCCTCGTCTTCCTCCCTGTCAACGTCATCACCCCTGGAAAGCCACTCAGCTATTTCCTTCTCGATTCGCTCCACCTCGGGACCCATACGTGAATAGCTCATCGCCGCATGCTTGCTTGCGCTCGCCTTGATCCTGGTCCCATCTATGGACACCTATCTCAGCTGGACGAGCCCATTGCTGGCACATACCTGCACCACCTGTGTGAACAGCCCTGCCAGGGCCACCAGATGTCGTCGCCGGAACTCGCTCAGCGTCCGAAAATCTGGGCGGCTTCCTGCTGCCAGCATCGTCACCCCCACATCTCTTGTCGCCAGCGTTGCCAGTCTCCTCGACGAACACACCCCCACCGAGTACCCGTACAGCCACAGCTTGGTCATCATCCTGGGATGGTAGGGAGGGTACCCCCGTAGCTCTTCTTCATACACGTGCTCAATCGCCGGTATATCCAGTGTCTCGACCAGGTCATCTATGTATGAGGTGCGCTCTATCTCCCTTGGGCACCCACTCCTGCACTGACGGCGGCAACAACAACATCTGATCTCGGTCGTACGGGCGAAATGTCTTACTCATTCTCCCATCGACTCATATCCTTCACCACCTTCGCCATATCCGTCATCCCCACCCTATTACCGGGACGGGCTGCTGGGCTTGCTGGAGCAAGGCGGTTCGTGTGGTTCGTAGAGGAGTTCCCGAAGAGGTTAGGGCTTGAGCGCATCTTTCGGGGCTACATCATCCCCGGAAAGAGCCGGCAGAGCCTCCTGCCATGCATCCAGGATAGGACATGGATTCCGCCTCTTCTCCCCATGCCGGCGCAAGACCGCCTCCCTGTGGCCGTCGATATTGTCTGCCATAAGGCGTCGTCAGGGGAGACTAACTGCTGTTGAAATATTCTGGTTAACACGTGGCCAACGCTCCCTACAGTTCACGCATCATCGACCAGGAGCTCGATTCCCTGTCACCGAGCGAATCGGAACCGTTGGCGCGATCCACCCTCCGGTCCGTTCGGGAGAAGCTTGGCAGGTACGCAGCCGAATGATTCGTACAGTCGGCGTGCAGGCAATCCTTTCTCGTTATCGGCGCCGAACGTGCTGACGAGGATCTCGCCGGCCGCCCTGCAGCCCTGCAGAGCCTGAGCGAGAAGAAGGTGACCGATGCCTCGTCGCCGCGCAGATGAGCGAACCGCGAGCCAGGAGATCTCTGCTCCGGCACCTGTACGACACAGGTCCGCCGACGACCTGGTCAGCGGAGCCGCATACGCACAGCGCAGAGTGGCGAGCGATGTTCCGGACCAGCGTCCTCTCAAAGTCGGGCATCGGGCCGAAGAGCGGCTCGACCTCGCGAACGATCTCCAGCCACGACTCGACGTCGGCGGCGGTCGCCTCTTCCACGGTATGCACACGTCAAGAGTGCCACCGGAGCTCCAGACGCTGCAAATTTTCTCTTTGAAAGTGCCTGGAGAGTACCTGTGCCCGCTTATTGAAAGTAGCCGGTCGATTGGGGCAAGTCTCCATGATGCTGCTGAGATGCGAGCTGGCTGCGTTTGGACTCTGGCACACCATGCTTGCAGCCGTGATCCGGGCAAGCTTGCACTTGCCACCCGCTGGCTTATCCCAGATATGGCGCCATCAGGGCAAACGGTTCGCGGAGCCTAAGGTGACTCTGGTACATTGCCGCCCTTTGGGGGAGCGGGATGGCGTTGCAAGCCTATACACTTTCCCCTTGTGTTCTCACTAGACAGGGGCAAGGGATGAAGGGGCTGGTTCTTAGCGGGGGAGCGGGTACCCGCCTTCGCCCCATTACCTACACGAGTGCCAAGCAGCTGGTGCCAGTTGCCAACAAGCCGGTGCTATTTTTTGCGCTTGAAGCACTTGTTGCCGCAGGTATTACTGAGATTGGGATTGTAGTTGGGGATACCCGGCAGGAGGTGCGGACTGCTGTTGGGGATGGCAGCGCATTTGGGGCAAAGGTCACATATATTGAGCAGGAAGCACCACTTGGGCTTGCCCATGCGGTCAAGATCTCAAGGGCCTTCCTTGGGGAGGATGACTTTGTCCTCTATCTTGGCGACAACCTCATTCGTGATGGCATTACCGAGCTTGTTGAGCGGTTTGCCACCGCCCAGCCAGATGCTCTTGTACTGCTGGCAAGTGTGCCTCATCCAGAGCGGTTTGGTGTAGCTGAGCTGAAGGATGGGCAGGTAGTGCGCCTGGTGGAAAAGCCTGCGGTTCCCCCTTCGAACCTCGCACTGGTGGGTGTGTATCTCTTCTCTGCGTGCATTTTTGATGCCATCGCCCAGATTCAGCCGAGCCCCAGAGGCGAGCTGGAAATAACCGATGCGATCCAGCAGCTCATCACTGGAGGAAAGCGGGTCGAGCCGCACATCATCACGGGCTGGTGGAAGGACACAGGGCGCCTTGAGGACATGCTGGAGGCAAACCGGGTAATCCTGGAGCGGCTGGAGGGCAGGATAGAAGGGGAGATTGGGGAAGATGTCCGTCTGGAGGGGGCGGTCGTAGTTGAGAAGGGGGCGACGCTGCGGGACTGCACCGTACGCGGTCCAGCGATCATTGGGAGTGGCACGCTGGTCGAGCATGCCTACATTGGACCGTTCACTTCGGTCCATGACCGCTGCCGGATAGTGCACTGCGAGGTGGAAAACAGCATCGTGCTTGCAGATAGCGAATTGAACAGTATTGGTGCGCGGGTAGAGTCGTCCCTTATAGGCAGGGGCTGCTTTGTGGGTCGTTCAACTACGCGTCCGCGGGCACACAAGATAATGATTGGGGATCACTCAAGAGTGGAGGTATCTGACTGATGGCACCGCAGCTGACCCAGTCGATGGAGCAAGCGCTTTCCCAGATGGCAAGGACGCCAGCGGGAGAAAGGCTGGGAGCCATCGATGGCGTGATGATAAAGACCTTTATTCGCCATGCAGACCCAAGAGGGTATTTTGTAGAACAGCTGAAGCGGGGTGACCTGGACGACAGGGGCAACCTCTTTATCCCGGATGCGCCCTTTGCACAGATGTCGCGCAGTGTGGCATACGCCCGTGGTGGCAACCCGCCAGAGCTGATAAAGGCGTTTCACTGGCACTCAAGGCAGTGGGACTACTGGGATGTCATAAGTGGAGTGGCGCGGGTGGTGCTGGTGGACTGCCGGGATGACTCGCCTACATCCGGAAAGATCCAGGTGCTGATGGTAGGGGAGGACTCACCAAAGATGGTGGCGATCCCGCCGTTTGTGGCACATGGCTATCAGGTGGTGTCGCTGCGGGATGTAGTGCTTAACTACTACGTCACTGAGCCCTACGATCCCAAAAATCCGGATGAGGGGCGCATCGCCTGGAATGATCCACGGATTGGGTTCGACTGGAAGATAGAGAACATTTGAACAAGCGGGAACTGACTAAGATTAAATAAACTACAAGCTACTCAAAACGGCTTTTTGGGAAAGCACGGCGCTCACTCTTGCAACCCGGTCAATCTCCCAGAATGCCAGGCCTGTTGGCTGTGGCAGGGACGGAGCGCAGACGGCTGGCAGTCTGGGTGCGGTAGCGTCCAGGCACTCTGCCGGCGTGATGTGGGGTAAGGCCTTTGAGGGGGGCAGCTTTGACGGTGGGCGGATTGGCTAGAATGGCAGGAGTGAGGACTGCCCAGGGAATTGTAGGGAGTGGCCTGGAATGAAGATCTGTGTGACTGGCGGCGCTGGCTTTATTGGGAGCGAATTTGTTCGCCTGATCCTGGGCACCCATCCCGATGACAGTGTGGTGGTTCTGGATAAGCTGACCTATGCTGGCAATCTCGAAAACCTTTCAAGTGTCCGGGATGATGCCAGGTTTGAATTTGTGCATGGCGATATAGCAGACGTTGCCCTGGTGGATGGGATCGCTGGGCGGGTGGATGCAATAGTCAACTTTGCAGCCGAATCACATGTGGATCGCTCGCTGGAGGCGCCTGGTGCCTTTATCCAGACAGATGTATACGGCACCTTTGTGCTGATGGAAGCTGCACGGCATCATGGGCACACCCGTTTCCTGCACGTGAGCACAGATGAGGTGTACGGGCAGGTTCGCACCGGCTCCAGTGTCGAGGGCGACCGGTTTGAGCCGCGCAGTCCCTACAGTGCGAGCAAGGCGGCAGCAGAGCTGCTGATCCAGTCGTATGTGGTCAGTTACGGCTTTCCGGCACTGGTTACCCGTGGCTCCAACACCTACGGGCCCTACCAGTTCCCCGAAAAGATAATTCCGCTGTTTATCACCAACGCACTGGATGGCCGGGAGCTCCCGGTGTATGGGGATGGCACCGCTGTGCGTGACTATATGTATGTGACCGATCATGCCAGGGGAATTGATGTCGTATTGCGCCAGGGAGAGCCTGGCCAGGCCTATAATCTGGGCTTTGGCGGTGAGGTAAGTGGCAATGAGGTGGCAAACCGGATTGTGGAGCTGACAGGGTGCAGTGCCGGTCTCATAAAGCGGGTTGCAGACCGGGCTGGGCATGACATGCGCTACAGCCTGGACAGCAGCAGGGCAAAAGCTCTCGGCTGGGCGCCACAGTATGACTTTGCGGCCGGCATGGAGAAGACAGTTGCCTGGTACAGGGAGAACCGTGCCTGGTGGGAGCCGCTCAAGGCTGATGATTTCTGGCAGTTTTATGAAAGGAACTACCGGGAGGCCCCCGGGCAGGCACCCGCTGCGGCTCCAGCTGACCTGGCTCCGGTACGGCCGTGAGCCGGATATTGCTGTTTGGTGGTACTGGTCAGCTGGGGCTGGAGTTCATGGGGATGGCCCACGACTCGGGGCATACTTTTTTTGCTCCCAACCGGCAGCTCTGCGACATTATCGACCAGCGGTCGGTAACAGCTGTCATGCACGAGTACCGCCCGGACTGGGTCATAAACTGTGCCGCCTGGACCAGGGTGGATGATGTTGAAGGAAATCCGGATGCGGCCTTCGCGATAAATGCCTTTGGGGCTCGCGTTGTGGCCTCTGCAGCAAGAGAGGTGGGTGCGGCGGTCTGCCAGGTGAGCACCGATTTTGTCTTTGACGGAAGCCTGGGCAGGCCGCTTACGGAGTGGGACTCTACAAATCCGCTTTCTGTGTATGGCAAAAGCAAGCTCGCAGGAGAGCATGAGGTGCTTGGGATAGCAGAGCGGGCGCTCATTGTGCGTACCGCCTGGCTCTTTGGGATGCAGGGCCCCAATTTCATCCGGACCATCCTGCAGAAGGCTTTTGATGGAGGCAGGGAAGCTGGAGGAGAGCAGAAGGTAGCCCAGCTTTCGGTGGTGTCGGACCAGTATGGGAGCCCAACATGGACCAGGCATCTGGCGCCAGTCATACTAACCCTGCTCTCGCGGGGTGTCTGGGGAACCTACCATGTGGTCAACTCTGGCCGTGCCAGCTGGCATGATGTTGCAAGGCGGGCGGTGCGGGCTGCCGGACTGGACGCAGAGGTAAAGGCTGTGGGTACAGGGGAGTATCCGGTTCGGGCGCAGCGTCCGCAATTTTCGGTGCTGGATACTGCAGCGCTGCGCCTGCTCGGTGAGCCTGAGTTGCCACGCTGGGAGGATGCGGTGGACAGCTATGTGGCGCAAGTGATGGCGGCCAGGGCCACGGCTACGGGTGGAGGCGGTGGCATCCCAGCTTGGATGACTGGCAACGGAGGAAGCGGGGCCGGGGCTGTCGTTGCGAAGAGTGGAGGAGAGCAGGGTGGAAGCTGAGGAGTACGGGCTATCGCAGGTGGGGCCGGGGGGGCAGGGGTCCGGCAGGGATATCCCATACCAGTTCCGGCAGGCCGGCCCAGACAGGTCGGCGGAGCTGGCGGACAGGATGAGGGCCCAGCTGCGCACAGTGCCCAATTTTCCAAAGGATGGGGTGCAGTTTCGCGACATCGGGCCGGTAGTGGGGTCTGCTGATCTGTTCCACGACTGTGTTGAGTGGCTAACCCTGGAGTGTGCCCCCTGGGGGCCGACTCATGTGGCGGCGATAGAGTCGCGTGGATTCATCCTGGGTGGAGCGCTTGCTCTTGCGCTTGGGGTGGGGTTTGTTCCGGTCCGAAAGGCGGGTAAACTGCCGCCGCCCACCATCTCAAGGGAGTATTCCCTGGAGTATTCGGCAGGGACGCTTGAGATTGGGGGAGATGCGGTGGGGCAGGGGCACCGGGTAGTGGTGCTGGACGATGTCCTTGCCACAGGAGGGACTGCTGTAGCCACCTGTGATCTGATTGAGCGTCTTGGCGCCAAGGTCGTAGGCTGTGCATTTCTGCTGGAACTGGTGGGTCTCGGCGGCGTCCAGCAGCTGGGCGACCGCACGATGGCGAGATTGCTCGCGCTGTGAGGGTGTAAATGCAAGGCGCAGTTGGGAGCTATTGGGTAAACTGGTGCAAGTGTGCATGACTTCCATGAGCCAATCCTTGCAGGGGATAGCAGATGCTTTTGAGGAGCCGTCCTGGATTCCTGTTCGATGATCCACACAAGTACGAGGGATACTGGGATAATACCTGTCGACCATGTTGAGTGATAATGACTGATCTTGTAACCAGTGCCGCGGCGGCACAGAGTGATCTGCAGTACGGGCCAGATTACTACCACTCTCACTGCGGTGATGTTCCGTATACAGCCGACTCACCCGAGTGGAAAGAGTTCTACCACGGGATCGCAGAGAAGGAGGCTGTTAGAGGATTGTGATGGAGTGTTGCAGTGGCGACCTCACATTGGAGGAGCATCAAGGGTGACATTTGTTGATGAATGGTATCCAGACGAGCAGTTGAAGCTGCTGGTAGGGCTGGCCAGGCTTGTGGTCGCCCGCGGGGTGGCCGGCGACT
>JAJZMA010000146.1 GCA_021850405.1 bacterium | reverse complement strand
CCGCCTGGTTTTCAAACAAGGGGATGGGAGCATAGAGGTGCGAATGCAGGTTCACCTTCCCAACCAGGAGGTGCTCTTTACCGCATCTGAACGATACCGGGTCCTGGCAGAGGGCAACCGGGCCAGGGTATCTATTACGATCTCAGTGCTTCCACCCACGCCTGGACTGGAGGGGGAAAGCACTGCGCTCCTGAGACAGAGAGAGCATGAGCTGTATCGCAAACTGCTCTACCGGGCAGCCCACCTGGCTCTTGGCCAGGGCACAAAAAAGACTGCAGCAGATTTTGACCGCTACATCAGGAAGGGGCTCGCTGGCCGTATCCTGGAATAACCGTCGAGCCCCTTCCCCCCTTGTGGGCACAGCTCTTGGCCGGCCACCTGGAGGGCTATACGGACCAGCGTTCCCATCTTACTCTTGCTCCTGCTGTGCCACAGCATTGCATGCAGCCCTTCCGCCGTCAAAGGTCGCTATGATGGCGAGCAGCTCCGGAGATGGCCCAGGAGCAGGGCAGGAGAGAGGTTTCAAGCTGGAAGTTTCCTCTGCCAACCCTGCCGCACTCGTCAAGCGCCTGTGTCCCCTGTCGCCTGGAACCGGGCTACCACTACCCAGACGGGGCGGTGCGCCCGGGCAAGCCCCTCCAGAAAACTGGAAGCAGCAGACAGGGCAACACCCCAAGAAGGGCTGCAGCGTAGAGTGGGACGTTAGGTCCGATCCCAAACAGGTAACCGCCCAGAATGGCCCCGACTCCCGCGGCTGCCGCACCTGCGGCAAGTGTCACCCCCTCAGCCCGCCCAACCGCCTCCCCAGCGACTGAGGTGGTAAGAAACGAATGCAGGGCTGGCTCGGTCAGGGCTGCAGCCATCCCCTCAAAGATGGAGAGGGCAAGGATTAGCCAGACCCCCGAGATACTGGCATAGACAAAGGCAAAAAGCGCCTCGCCAAGGATCCCCATGAATGCCAGCCATCTCCGGTCATAGCGATCGGCCATTCTGCCAGCGGGCCAGCTCATGAGTATGAAGCCGAGGGAAAATGAGGTCCACGAGAGTCCAATCTGCCAGACAACGGCGCCACGGGAATGAAAATACAGTGTCCACACTGTCTCGTATACCCCGACAATCAGTCCTGTGCCTATGCTCGCCGCCACAGCACCAAGGACCACTCTGGGCATTCCCAGCCGCACCTTCTCCACCGCACTCGCTGACAGTGCTGCCGGCCGGAGCCCAAATGCGACTACCCCGGCTGCCGTCACAGACAGCGCTGCGACGACAACAAAGAGTGCCCTGAGCCCCACTCCTATGACAAGGCTGCCAGCCATGGGGCCAGCGGCCATGCCAGCGCCCTGGGCGCCCATAAGGAGAGCAAATGCCCGTCCGCGCATTGCTCCACTGGTAATCCGTGCAATGGTAGCTGCTGAGACCACATCGAACCCGCCCGCAGCAACGCCCTGTAAACCCCTTGCAAGGACAAACAGCATCGGTGTCCGGACCAGGACAAAGAGAATTGATGCCACAGCATATGTGATGCAGGCGCCAACCAGGAGCGGCCGGGGGTGCAGGCGGTCCGCCAGCCGGCCAAGCGCGAACTGGCCCGCAATACTGCCTATAAAGAAGGAGGCCATGATAATTCCGGCCAGACCATAGGAAGCGCCCAGGGAATGTACATAAACCGGAAGCCATGGCACTATGGCAGTCGAACCAAGCCACTGGACGAACACCGCGCCAACCAGAAAAAGGATAACCACCTGCTGTTTTTTGGGTCTGGCAGCCATCATTGCAGCCTAGCAGCCTCATGTACATGCCACGTGCTGCGAAACAGACACTGTCTCCCCGTACCATGGTGGGTCGCCAATACTCTGCACTGCCGCTGCGGTCACGCTCCGCATAACCCCAGGCAACAAAAGCCGCGAGGTCATTACAGATCCAGGGCGGGAGCAGAAACTGTTTTCTCCCGGAACGAATGTGCTACCATGTGTACACAATGGAAAACATGGTAGGCATACGGGAGCTGCGGCAACACGCCAGCGTCCTCCTGAAGCGAGTTGCCAACGGCGAAAGCATACAAATCACTGACCATGGCCATCCTGTTGCCAAGCTCGTCCCGTTCAGGCCAGGGCCACTCGAGCAACTCGTGCTAGAAGGGCGAGCGAGCCAGCCGGTTGCGGACCTTCTGGAGCTGGCTAAGGAGCTGGGCCTGCCTCAGCGCACTGGCGGGCTGCTGAGCGTATCAGCTGCCCTGGAAGAGATGCGCTCCGATGACCGGTAGGAGTGCCTATCTGGATACATCTGCCTTTGTGAAGCTGGTCACAGAAGAGCCTGAGTCACAGGCCCTTCGCATGCAGCTCCTGCGATGGCCAGACCGGGTGTCCTCCGTGCTCCTGCGTACCGAGACTGTGCGTGTACTACAACGTTCTTCAAATGAACAGCTAATTGAGGCTGCCCGTGCTCTTTTCGTAACACTGCACCTGATAAGGCTCGACGACCCTGTGCTTGATCTCGCAGGCAACCTGGGCCCGAAGGAGTTACGGTCCCTGGATGCGCTTCACCTGGCTACAGCACTGTCGGTAGGCTCGGATCTCGGCGTCTTTGTGACCTATGACGAGCGGCTCGCTGCCGCGGCCGTGGCCCACGGACTGGTTGTTGAAGCGCCCAGGTAAACGGGGTCTGAAGGACTTGCATGGGGCATGGGACCATGCAGAGAGAAAATAGTACAAAGGTCCTGGAGTCTGAGAGGTGTCAAAGCCACTCAGAGAAGAGCGCCCCTGTGAGAACAAATCCTACCCGCATCTGCGAGATTTTCACCAGCCGCGTCACCCTGCGAAGGCCCACAAAGCCCGCTACCGCATCCCCACGATCTGGAGGAACACCCCTGTGTATCCCGACGTTGCCAGGAACGCACCAGGCACCGTCTGCAGCCGCGAGCCTGCCCGCCGTCTCAAGGACACCGGATTCGGAGATACCAGGGAACACCCTCGCAATCGCGTCACCATCTGTGGCTGTGACCCCGGAAAACGGATTTTGCGCCTGAGCGCCGCAATCTGTCTAGACAGACTAGATAGACTACGTTATTCTTGACAGTATGGAGTGGCAAATTCAGCAAGCAAAACAACGGTTCAGCGAACTCGTGCGCCGCGCTGAAGCTGACGGCCCGCAAGTGGTCACACGTCACAGCCAAGAGGTCGTCGTCGTGATGTCTGCCACCGACTATCATCTCCTTAGCCCAGGGCACGGCAGCTTCAAGGAATTCCTTAGATCAGCACCTGACCTGGACTGCCTTGAACTTACCAGAGATGCGCGTCCAGCCCCACCAATTGCCCTGCCACCGATACATCACGGCACGTAATGACGTTCCTCATCGACACCAACGTTATCTCCGAGATCCGCAAGGCACAACCCGACCCTGGGGTCGTTTCGTGGTTTGATGCTGTGTCCGAGTCGAGTGTATATGTAAGCGTACTGCTGCTCGGCGAGATCCGTTCAGGCATAGAACGGCTGCGGCGACGCGATGCCGTCTCCGCAGATGTCTATGACGTCTGGCTGACAACGCTGTGCGAGCACTATCGGAATCGGATCGTTGACATAGACCAGGCGGTTGCTGAGCGTTGGGGAACGCTCAGCATCACAGATCCCGTGCCTGTTGTCGATGGATTGATGGCCGCTACCGCGCTGGTCCACGGTATGACACTTGTGACGCGTAACATTGCAGACTTTGCCCGAACCGGAGTTGATCTCGTAAATCCTTTTGACACAGAGCGCAGGCTATAGGCAGGCTGATGCACCCCATCGTCACGCCAGATGTATGCCAGGTGCTCCCCTCCCAGGGATTCCTCCGCCCCTTCCAGGGAACGAACCTGACGCTGACCCAGCCATCTTTGTACACACCCAATCCTTCCCTGCTTCGACTTGCCGACATCGTGGCATCCGCCGAAGCACTCGTCCTGGTTGTACCCAGGATAACGGGCGTACGGCGACAACGCTCCCGCAGCCTGACAGTTACCCGCAAAGATGAGCTGACAGCCGGGCAATACACCTGACAACCCACTCATTGCCATGGAATCCTCCCACTTCAAATAGTTGGGGCGGCTACTTTTGCCCAGCTCATGAACGTTGCCAGAATCCGCAGGGACTCCCGGAGGAGGTTCATCAACAACCTGCGGATGCCCTACTGCCAGAGGGCCACCTCACTGGGACTGTGATCGTGGCGACGCGTAGCCTGGTAAAAGACGTATGGCCGGTTACACATATCCCTATCTGGAAGCAGGCAGGGTTGAATGAGCCGAACGGATGAGTACATATCTGGTAGTAATCGAAGGCGAAGGGCAATCTTTCTCTGGGTACTGTTCCGGTCTCCACAGGCTGCGTGGCAGCCGTGGATACGCCTGCAGAGGTGCCGTCTTTGATGCAAGAGGCTATTCCTCTACATGGGTAGAGTTTAAGGGCGCATGGGGAGGCGGTTCCACTACCCCATAGCCGTGTGGAATACGTCGAGGCCGTTTGAGCTGGCCCCCTGAGCCAGACGGCTCCGTCCATTCCCGCGTTAGACTGCACCAAGCACGTGCCGACCGCCTGGATCGCATTCGGTGCGGATGGAGCTGGCTCACATCTTCATGCTCACCACCCGGCCAGCGAATTTACACCACTCGGCGGGACACTATCTACCTGGAATAGGCATCAGGGATAAAGGCGACATATACCCAGTCCGAGCAGGTCCTCACATAAGTAAGACCACAACTCGGCCGGGAGCGCAACCTACTGCCCAGACTTATGCGCCTGCAAGCACCTTTTCTGCTGAGGCAACTGCATCCAGGATCTCATCACCCTGGTCTGCAGGGCCAACAAAGGCAAGCCTCACATCGGACAGGCGCTCAGCAATCCTGCGGGCACTTTCCTGCACCTGCTCTACTGTTACCTGCTCGATCGCACGGGCCCGGTCGACTGGCGTCTCCAGCGGAAGGCCAGCCCGCCAGCGAGAGGCGTACCAGTGGGCACTTCGCCCAGCTGTCTCAGTTCCACGAAACAGATGCCCGATCATGGAGGCCTTGGCTATAGCAAGCTCATCTTCTGGTACCTTCTCCTCTGCCATCCGCAAAAGCTCCCGGGTTGAGAGCGCCGCCACCCGGCGCACGTCTCCGGGACGGGTTGCAGTCTCAATCTCAAAAAGACCGGCAACCTCGAACGCCTCGTGGCCAGCAGAGATCCGGTAGCAGAGCCCCTCGCGCTCGCGCACGGTATGAAACAGACGGGATGACATCCCCGACCCAAGGATATGGCACATGACCGACATCTCGGTGCGGTGGGGATCGTGGGTGGGAATGCCGGGGAAGGCAAGGCAGAGCTCGATCTGGGCTTCCTCATCGGCAGTGAGGGGCCGCACAGTGGCAACATAGCGCTCCCCCTGCCCCCAGACTGCCGGTATCCGCTTTTTGGGCTGTGCTCCGGGCACGTCTGCCAGCAGCGATTCTGCCAGCGAGGGATCCATCTGCGCGCCGCCGCTAACCACCAGCGCCATGGATGCTGGGGCATAGAAGGTGCGATGGTAGTTCATGATCTGCTCTCTGGTGGCAGACTCAATAACCTGGGGGTAGCCGCCTGCAGTCCAGGCCATGGGCTGATCCCCGCCAAATGCAACTCCTGCCAGGTGGTCCCCGATCCAGGCGGAAGGATGCATGAGCCTGGCCGCGAGCTCCTGGAGCACAACGTTGCGCTCCCGCTCCACCTCCTGCGCCTCAAACAGCGGGTGACTTAGCATGTCAGTCAGGATGTCGGCAAGCTGCTGCATGTGCCGGGCAGGGCCTTCAGCATAGTAGGCAACTTCTTCCGTATCGGTATAGGCGTTGGTGATGGCGCCCAGACCATCAAATTCACGGCTGATCCCTATCGCTGTGGGGCGCTTCCTGGTACCCTTGAAAAAGAGGTGCTCCAGGTAGTGGGCAAGACCAGCAGTCTCCCTTGACTCATCCCTGCTGCCGGCACGGACGATAAGGTAGACACCGACGTTATAGCTACCCTCGATGGGTGCATTGAGGAGGGACACTCCGTTGCCAAGGGTGGTGAGCATGGGGGCAGCCTGGGGTCTTTGTGTATCTGTAGTCATCTGACAAGTCTACGCGGATGCCATTCGAGACCGCCTCTTCCCTTAGGGCCCCGCCGGCGGCAATCCTGATTGATGGAACCTGTTTGCCGGAAATACTCCCCGTGAGATGGCCGGGTGAGCCGCAGCCCGGCTCCGGGACCGAGGGCTCCAGGCAGTATGGGATATCAGGGTGCGACAGAAGGCTCCAGGCATACGCTGCAAAACAACCGGCTGCCCCAATGTGCCTGCATCAAATGCAAAAAGGACGGTATGGGAAAAGACCACTCCCACAGGCAATGAGACCAGATCTATGTCCTTTCCCAGGCTATGCGTCGCCACGGTCACAGTCCCTGGTCTTACCGTACGCCCATCCTGGTGATGGTGCCCACTCCCTTCTCATCCATGTATTGCCGCTATCTCGGGGCCGGCCTCGTCGCTGGCTTGCGACCGGGGCCGGGCTCAGTAGCACGGGCCAGTGACGCCGGTCTATCCTTTTCCAATGCTGCAAAGACCGGGTGGCAGACTTTGACAGGCGCCTGTTCGGGTTGGCAAGTGATTGCCTGGGCGTTTGGCCAGGCCGCCCCCTTCAACCACTCCGGCATCCCTGCAAGTTCTGACACTCGCATTTTCAAGTGATTGTCGAAATGCCAAATGTTGACTTCATTAGCTCAGCTAGCTGAGCTAATGAAAGGTTTCGGAAAGACATGATGCCTTTACTGCTCGAACTGATCATGCTATTGCAGCAATGTTGCATGAAGAAACCAAAAATCTGAAGCTTTTGGTGGATACACAGGTTTTCATCTGGCTCATAAATGCAGATGACAGATTAGGCAGCGAGACCTCAGCCTTGCTGAAGGATGCGACCCATGATCTTTACCTCAGCTATTTTCCATTTTTGAAATGACAATTAAGGCTGCTATGGGCAAGCTGGATTTTGACCCGACTGTGATTGAAGATCTGGGTTCCATGGGAATCGACCTATTGCTCCCCGAAGCCAATACACTGGATGTCTACAGGATATACAATGCTGCCAACAGGGATCCTTTTGAAAATGCCCTAATTACCGTTGCCCTGACCAAGGACTGTACCCTTGTCACCAGTGAAAATAACCTTCTGCAAACGAAATTCCAGGATTTGAGGCTGATGAACGCCAGCCAATAACTCTGCGCTCAAGGCGGCTTACACCATTTCCAGACCCCCAGTGCCAAAAACGCGAAAGCCCGATGTACAGGAAATTGCGGTCCAAGGGAAAATGCGCAGCCAGGAGGCTACCCCTGCCCTCGGCAGAGGGCTCCACTATCCCAGCGTCATATCGAGATATCTGTAGCAAGGTAAGGGCACAGCGCCGCGTATGAGCCAAACGCATCATACAGAAACATCTCAGCATCTTCGCATCCGGTCTCCGCAGCAGGACCTGCACATGGTGTTCCACCGCGTCTCAGGTGATGCCGGTCTCCCGCGTCAGAACCCTAACGGCCTGGCCTGTCGCGACGCTCCATACTAAACCCAGCCAGCAGCAGGAGCCCTACCAGAATGGCAAGACCACCTGTCATTGCGAGCATGCCAGAGGAACGATTCACAGCACCAGTCGATGGAACGGGCACTACTGCGCTAATGGTCTCGCTAAGGGCATCGACCCCACCGGTAGGCGAACTGCTGCCCTGGAAGTTGGCGTCGCCTCCAAAAGTGGCCACGATAGAGTGGGTGCCAGTAGCCCTGTAGATCGTAGAGCACGTGGCCACGCCCGTCGAAGAATCAACAGGAACTGCCGCGCACCCAGCAATTACCGCCCCATTATCCGTGAAGGCCATGAAACCACCACCGGGGTTCGGGGAAACTACGGCAGTGTACGTGACTGTCTGGCCGGGATTGGCCGGGTTGGGCGATCCAGTTACCGTGGTCGTCACAGCAGCCTTGCCCACAGTGACTGGCTGTACTGCCTGGGGCGCTGCCGTATAGTTCGCATTTCCTGCCTGGTTCGCATCGATGTCACAGGTGCCAGTACCCACAAACGTAACTGTGGACCCGGACACTGTGCAGATGGCGGTGGTACCGGAGCTAAACGCCACCGGGTTTCCCGATGCGCCACCCGTAGCTGTCACCGTGTACGTTGGCCCACCCACTGTCGCATTGGTTGGCGCTGTCGACGTGAATGTGATTGTCTGGCTACCCTTGCCCACGGTGACGGACTGTACTGCCTGGGGCGCTGCCGTATAGTTCGTATTGCCTGCCTGGTTGGCATCGATGTCACAGGTGCCAGTACCCACAAACGTAACTGTGGACCCGGACACTGTGCAGATGGCGGTGGTACCGGAGCTAAACGCCACCGGGTTTCCCGATGCGCCACCCGTAGCTGTCACCGTGTACGTTGGCCCACCCACTGTCGCACTGGTTGGAGCTGTTGACGTGAACGTGATGG
>JAJZMA010000207.1 GCA_021850405.1 bacterium | reverse complement strand
TCGCAGCCAGGGCGGCCACGGCCAGGCTGCAGTCGCTCGGTAGGCACCTGGGCATTGGGGCACATCTGGTTCATTTCCGGTGGTGCGACTGTCTGGTAGATGGCTGGCTATGGTGGGCGCGCAGGAGACCCCGCAGAGGGTGGCTCCGGAAGGTCTTGCACCACCTTGCGCGCTCTGTGTATGCCCGAGTCATCTGGAAAACTGGAAGATCAGACAAGATGGTTACTCCCATGTGACTGTTTTATAGAGAATTCATTTTTGGAACGGAAGTATGCTGATTTCTGGATGGGAGGAAGTTCTATGGTGGGATACTTCCGAACCGGACAGCGCGGTCAGGCACTGGTGGAGACGGCGCTGATAATGCCGGTCATGGTGGCCATGCTGGGCATGGGGGTTACGGTTGGGCAGACGGTAACGTCGGCTGTCAACATGACCAATGCTGCCCGCTCGGCAGCAATTGGTGCCTCCTACGTCTGGTGGAGTGCGTGTCAGGGCAACCCTTCTGACTGCGCTCCCTCTGCCGATAGTAGTGGAAGCACACTGGCGAACGCCGAGTACAACGCTGCGGTGGATTATGCCTGCCAGGAACAGGGATATGGGCAGACCAACTGTATTGGGTCTGGAACTGTGATGCAGTCGATAGTGGTAAATGACCTGAGTGGGCCCAGGTCAGGATTGCCGTTCGTACAGGTCAACATCAAGGCACAGGTGCAGGCAATTCTGCCGTTTGTGCCCACGATCAACTACCAGATCCAGGCTGGTGCGGAGCAGGAGCAATGAGAGAAGGGAGGGCTCTCTCGCGTGGGGCGCAGGCGCGAACGAGCCAGCAGGGGCAGACACTTGTCATCTTTGCCCTTTCCGCTGTTGTGATCATGGTGACCCTGGGTTTTGCGGCCGATGGTGGGTATGCACTGGTGCAGTCATCAGAAGCACAGAATGCTGCAGACTTTGCCAGTCTTGCGGTGGCAGAAACCCTTGCCACCAATTGCCAGAGCAGCACGCCCTCCATACCGCAGTCTTCGGTGTATAACGCCATCGCCGACGAGGTTGCACTGAACGATGTTCAGGATCCAGCCGCCGCGTGGACGGCTGAGTATCTCACCCCCTCTGGCAACCCGGTCAGTCCTGTGACCTACGTCAATGACACGTCTACCGATATCCCAGCTGGAGCCTGCGGTGTGAGGATTACTGTAAGTCCGACGTGGCAGACCTTTGTCGAAGGGGTAATTGGTGTAAATACACTCTCAGCAAGTTCAAGTGCGTCATCCCGGTATGTGAACGGCAGTCCTGGTGCGAGTGGTGGAGTGAGCATCGTTGCCCTGGGTCGCAACGCGTCCCATTCCATCTTCATGGGTGGCCTTGGATTCTTTAACGTGACGGGCACCATTGCAGACAACGCCAACGGCATTGTGTACCAGGGGACCAGTGGGGGAGGTTTTTCCTGGGGATCTCCAACAGGCGGAAATGGAGATGTGATCGACGAAAAGCAGAATGCAACCATGTCAGACAACGGTCTGATCCAGTCGTATGTTCCAGATCCGTTTGATAGCTGTTTCAGTAATCCCAACTCAGCTGCGTCTACGGGAGGCACTCCGGCGCTGCAGATAAGTTGTGGTAGCGAAAAGATCCTCTTCAACTCCTATCAGGGCAACGTCACTCCTCCTGCCCAGCCAGATCCGTTTCACGCCATCCCTGAACCAACCGCGTATGCTGGCTGCCCGGGTTCCAGCCTTCCTCCAGTAGATCCGCCTCCAGTTACGTCAGGCGGGGTTACCTACTACTTTCCGGGTACGTACGACTATCTGGTGCAGATCCGGGGCAATGCAGTTTTTCTTTCCTGTGCTGATGTCAATACAGGTGCCTATCCTGATGCAGGCAGCCTTGGTTACACCGCATCCATTTATCAGCCTGGGATCTACGCCTTCCAGCAGGGACTGGAGGTACTGCCGGTGGCTGGCGATACTGTCACCGGAAGTGACATCCTGCTTATCGGCGAAAACCCCATAGCCCAGTTTGAGGGTGGGGGGGCGCCGTTTCCTGCATGGATGGATCCCACATACGGCCCGTACTACTGCAGTGACTGTGGCCCCTATTCATCCCAGCCACTGCCTACCGGGCCATCAAGTCCCAATCCGGATCCGCTGAGCCCCAATGGCTCTGCGTTTGGCACCAACATCTCCATTGACCTTGGCGGGTCCGGTGCGATAACACTTTCAGGCGTCAATGACACTACTGGTGATGCTGAGACAAGTTACAACCAGGTTGTGATCTGGCAGGATCGTAATTACGTGGCCAACATTGGGGTCGATGCAATTGGGGTCTTGAATGGAGGGGCAGCGGATGGGGCAACAGGATGCCTCTGGCCCACCAGTAGTCCACCAACCGGAAGTGGGTATTCGCATTGTGCCCATTACAACGGGGACAATGGGAACCGCGCTGGTGCTGGAGTCACAATCAACAATTCTGTTATTTACAACAACTCAGATCCCAATGGGAACTGCTATCCGATGACCATAACCAGCCCCAGCTGCTCTGGCGGGACCGTACTTGGCAACTACTACAACAGTGACTGCCAGTATGGAGGGCTGCCATTTTCTGCCGGCGGGGGGTTGCTCGCTGGTATCGGTGATGAAAATGCCAATGGCAACTGTGTAGACAGTTTTTCGCCAACTCACCCCCAGAAAGTTGGGAGTGCAAGTCAGGAGTGTCCTGGCAACTCTCCCCACTACATGACCTGTGGTACTTTTACCGTCAACAATGGAGTGGCACTGGTCGACCGGTTCGCCACCAACGGGTTTGTCAACTTCCAGATAACCGGTAGCTCCTCGTTTCACATTGGAGGGGTCGCGGCTTCCGGTCCTGCGCTCACAGGCTAGCTGGGGTGGACACGATGCGGAATTTTAGAAATGCGATTGCGATTGCTGGCGGGTGTTGTTGGCTGCTTTCTGTGCGCCATGATACGGTGGCGAAGCGGTGGGGCAGCCGCGGCCAGCGACACCGCGGCCAGGGTGCACAGTCGGTGGTGGAGTTTTCCCTGGTGGCACCGTTTTTCTTTGCCATGCTGTTTGGGCTTATAGGTGTGGGGTGGCTCTTCTTCCAGAGTGCTGCCATCTCGGATGCTGCCCGTGGTGCCGCTCGCGAGGCAACCATTGAGACATCACTGAGCGATTCCTCGGGATGTGAGTCCGGTACACCCCTTTCCATCCAGAAGGCAGCCCAGAATGCTGCCAACATCGTGCCGGTGGACCAGAACCCCCTGTGCACCAGCAGTGGCTCTGCAACCACGCTGGTCCAGGCCCCAACGGCCGGGAATACGGCACAGCTAACAGTTTATGCATTTCCGCCAGGCGGACTGGCACATCCAGGTACGATAAAAGTCACAGTGGCGTACAAACCGCTGCCATTTACCTTTGCCAGCAACCTCACATTTACTGCCAGCAGCACGCTTCCCACACTGTCGTAGCCGTGCGCCCGACATGCAGATGCAGAAGGACACTATTTTTTCGGCGCCGCGGTTTGCTGGTGCCGGGCGAGGGACTTGAACCCTCATGAGCTTGCACCCAACGGTTTTTGAGACCGCCGCGTCTACCATTCCGCCAGCCCGGCCTGTGCCTGATTCTCTCACGTAGGATGGCGCTCGCTCTCTTCCATGGCGTCCCTGCTGCCTGGCGGGGCTTCCCCGCGCAGCTCCTAGCCGGTGCTGGGAGGGTCTCCTCCAAGGTCAGGCAGCTCGAGGGAGTTTATCCAGTCGCGCATCTGGTCTGACCTTTGTTCTGCCTCCGGGTCAGATTCGGAGGTAGCGATTATCTCGGGCATCACTGCAGCCGACTGCAGTACTTCATCTGCCACGTAGATCGCAGCAGCCACTCGGACCGCCACGGCGATGGCGTCAGACGGCCGGGAATCCAGCTCCAGAACCCGGTCCTGATCGTGGCAGCGGATTCTAGCGTAGAACACTTCATTGGCAAGGCCTGTGACCAGGACATTGTCCACTGTTATTCCTGCCGCCCCAAAGACGTTGACGATTAGGTCGTGCGTAATAGGGCGATCCGGGGTGATGCCCCGGATGCCGAGCACGATGACCTTTGCGACGTCTACTCCAATCCAGATGGGCAGGTAGCGGTCTCCAGCCTTCTCCTTGAGGATGACCACGTGCTGTCCGGTGGGCACGTGCACCCGGATGCTGTCCACAACCATCTCTGTGTAGTCCGCCATGCTGTGATCATACCGCCGTGCCCCCCTCCCTCTGGCGGCAGCCTGCCGGGGCTGGCTGCGGCAGTTTTTCTGAAGATTAGGGGAAGTTGCGCCCGTGGAGAGGGGAGGCAGCGTCAGCCTCCGCTGATCGCGACCGTGCCCGGCGACTCCTGGTGCAATCGCATCTCCTCCGGGGAGCCGGGCTGGAGCTCCCCGTGGCGGGCGGCTTCCTAGTAGGATGGGGAGGTGTCTGAACGCAAGCTCGTCATCATTGACGGGCACTCCCTTCTCTACCGCGCCTATTTTGCGCTCCCTCCCATGAGCGATCAGCAGGGCCGGCCCACAAATGCTCTCCTGGGATTGCTCTCCATGCTTTTTTCTGTACTCCAGGAGCAGAAGCCCCAGTACGCGCTTGCGGCTTTTGACCTGCATGGGCCCACCTTCCGCAACGATCTTTCTGACGACTACAAGGCAAACCGGCAGGCGATGCCGCAGGATCTGGTCCCGCAGGTGGATTACGCCATCCAGGTGGTCAGTGCACTTGGGCTGGAAGTAATCCAGCAGGAGGGGTTTGAGGCCGACGACATCATCGGGAGCATCTGTCGGAATGCAGCTGACGCTGGCTTTCTGGTGACAGTGGTAACTGGAGACCATGACGCCCTGCAGCTGGTGTCCGACCAGGTGTCGGTACTTATCACCAGGCGTGGGGTGAGAGATACGGTCCTCTACGACCGCGCAGCCGTTATCGCCCGGTATGGATTCCCCCCTGAGCTGGTTCCGGACTACAAGGCGCTGCGCGGTGATGCCAGCGACAATATAGCAGGCGTTCCGGGCATTGGCGAAAAGATGGCAACGCAACTCCTGCAGCAGTATGGAGGAGTGGATGCCATCCTGTCCCAGCTCCCGGAGATGCCTCCAGGGAGGGTTCGTCACCTGCTTGAGGAGCACCGAAGCGGCATTGCACGGGACCGGACCCTTGCCACCATTGTTACCGATGTGCCTCTATCGGTAGAGCTGGAAAAGGCGCTCTGGCAGGAGCGTCAGTCGCCATCAGTGCGGGAGCTGCTCGAGTCATTTGCACTACGTAGTCTCGCGGCACGGCTTCCCCAGCTCATGGTGCGAAACGGTGGCAAGCCGGCTGGAGGAGCTGCTGCCAGCAGTGACGCCAGCAGCATAGCGTCTCCTCTGCCCGTGCGCAGGGCGGCTTTGCAGGAAGAGCTGGAAGAGACCCTTGCGCTGGCAAGGGAGCAGGGAGTCCTTGTAGTGCGCTCTGTTTTTGAAGGGCCCCCGCTCACTGCTCCGGTTGCCGGGCTCGTTCTTGCAGACCGGAGTGGGAGCCATCCGGCATATGTGGAGGGCACAGATGGTGCGTCCATTGCCCTTGTCGGTGCGCTGCTTGCGGATCCAGATATCGCGGTGCAGGGGTATGACCTGAAACGGGAGGTACTGGCATGGGGGCGGCTCGGTGTAACTGTTACCAACTGCAGTTTTGATGCCATGCTTGCTGCCTATCTGACTGCTCCGCGCGGTCGTGCCCTTACCCTCGATGTTCTTGCCGCCGAGCTGTGCCAGGAGCAGCTGCCACCAGAAGATGGTTATCTGGGCGCGGTCCGGCGCAGGGGCGCAAGTCTTGACCCAGACGCGATGGCGACCTACTGGTGCAGGTGGATAGAGCTGTTTGCTTTGGTGAGGAATGCCCTTTCCCTGCGGCTGGAGGAGCGTGAACTGGTTGCACTCTTTGACGGTATGGAAATGCCGCTCATCCCGGTACTGGCGAGAATGGAGCAGCACGGTGTGGTAGTGGACACCATCTGGCTGGCGGAGCTGGGAAAACGGATGGCTCGTCGGATTGCTGAGCTGGAAGAGGAGGCAGAGAGGGCTGCTGGGGAAAAGATAAACCTGGGGAGTCCGCAGCAGCTGGCCGGGCTTCTTTATGACAGGCTTGGGCTTGCAGCTGGGCGGAAGAACAAGACTGGGCGCAGCACGGATGCAGACACACTGGAGGCGCTGCGTGAGATGCACCCGGTGGTGGGGCTGGTGCTGGAGTGGCGCCAGCTGACCAAGCTCAAGGGCACCTATGTGGATGCACTCCTTGAGCTTACCGATGAGACCGGCCGGGTCCACACCTCATTTAATCAGGCAGTGGCCGCAACCGGGAGACTCTCCTCATCTGATCCTAATCTCCAGAACATTCCGGTGCGGGGGGAGTGGGGGCCCATGGTGCGCAGAGCCTTCCGGGCGCCACTGCAGCAGCGGCTGGTTGCTGCTGACTATTCCCAGATTGAACTGCGGATACTGGCACACTTTTCGAGAGACGGGCAGCTTGTTGCTGCGTTTGCCAACCATGAGGATATCCATCGTCGTACAGCAGCGCTTGTTTACGGGGTTCCTCAGGAGGCGGTTACAGCCGAGATGCGACGGCATGCCAAGGCGGTCAACTTTGGGATTATCTATGGGCTTTCGGAATATGGGCTCTCGCGGGACACTGGCATGTCCCGTCCCGACGCAAAGGCGTTTATAACGCAGTACATGACGCTGTTTCATGGGATAGTCGCGTACCTGGATGGTGTCCGGGAGAAGGCCAGGAAGGAGGGCTATGCATCTACCCTTTTTGGGCGCAGACGCTACCTTCCCGACATAAACTCTTCCAACTGGCAGCTGCGGGGGGCTGCTGAGAGGATGGCGATAAACATGCCGCTGCAGGGTACGGCAGCTGACCTTATGAAGCGGGCCATGCTGAATGTGGATGCGGCACTTGCTGCCCGTTCCAGTCCGGCTACCGTAATTCTGCAAGTCCATGACGAGCTGGTGCTGGAGGTGCCGGAGGATGCTGTGGAGGAGACAGCAAGCCTGCTTGTCTCCTCGATGATGGCTGCGGGAGAGCTTTCGGTTCCGCTGGAGGTGGATGTGAAGGCTGGAGTTGTCTGGTCGGAGATGACGCCGCTTGAGGTGGGCGTGGCTGCCACTGGCGCAGATGCCTGAGCTCCCTGAGGTACAGACAGTGGTTGCCGGGCTTGGGCGGAGGCTGCCCAGTCGCAGCATCGTTTCGGTAGAGCTGCTGCGTCCAGACATGGTGCGGTATCCCGGAAAAAACCAGTTTATAGCTGGGCTCAAGGGGCTGGTGATTGCGTATGTGGGCAGGTATGGCAAATACATTGAGATTGCAGGGAGAGAGCAAAGGGTCATGAGTGCTGCGCCGTCCCGGCCCCAGGCTTCCCTTTTTGTGCACCTTGGGATGTCAGGAAAGCTGATCTGGGCAGTGCCGAAAGGTCCGGCAGCGCTGGAGAAGCACACCCATCTCAAGGTAACCCTGGACGATGGGGCGACCCTCTCCTTTGTGGATCCACGAAGGTTCGGAATGCTCGCACTGGGGAGCCGGGAGGAGCTGCTGGAAAGTGCGGTCCTGCCGCGCCTTGGGCCTGACCCGGTAGTGTCGCCTCCATCTGCAGGGGAGCTATGGGCAGATCTTATGCAGCGCAGGCGGCCCGTAAAGCTGTATCTTCTGGACCAGACGCGCATTGCCGGGATCGGCAACATCTATGCGGATGAGATCTGCTTTGACGCCAGGATCTCTCCCTTCCGGTTGTGCGCAACCATTCGCAGGAAAGAGTGCGTCCGGCTGGCAGCGGCCATCCCCAGGGTGATTCTCGCCGCGGTGGCTGCTGGTGGCACTACGTTTCGCGACTACAGGGACGCAGTTGGCAATCGCGGACAGTTTGGGCAGCAGCTTGCCGTTTATGGCAGGGCGGGAGAGCCGTGTGTGGACTGCGGGCTGCCGCTTTCCTTTGGCAGGCTGGGTGGACGGGGCACAACCTTCTGTGGAAAGTGCCAGCGGTGACTGGGCTTCATGTGCGGCTGCTCTCATTTGATGACGATCCTCCAATAGGCGGACAGGGAGTCGTGGTCCTGCACCTGCGCAAAGAGCTTGAGCGGCAGGGGGTATATACCGATACCATTGCGAGCCGGGGTGCCTATGCTCACCCCTACCGGAAAATACTGCACCGCGCACCGCTGGATTTTTCGATCATGGTCAACCAGCTCGGGCCACAGCTCTGGCAGGGAGCTGACCTGCTCCACGTCCAGGGCGGCCCCGGAGGTGTCCTGCTTCTGCGGCGCCCCCACATTCCGGTTGTCTATTCCGCCAATCACACCTATTCCCAGGCACACGGCAGGACCAGCTTCAAGCGCTCCCTTTCGCCGCTGGAAGCGCTTGCCTACCGGCGGGCCGCCCAGGTCATTGCCATCTCCAGCTCTACTGCCGATGAGCTTCTGCGTATGGGCATTCCTGCAAGGCGCGTCCATCTGGTGCATCCAGGTGTCGAGCGTCCGGTCCT
>JAJZMA010000261.1 GCA_021850405.1 bacterium | reverse complement strand
GCTCCTCACGCTGTTACTGGAGCCTCTGGTGTCCCTTGAGTGGCGGCATGGTGAGCTGTTTGGCTACAGCAAGGCTATGGCGTCCCCGATCATGATTCGCGCCTGGCCAAGCCACGATGCAGGCTGGACCGAGAGGGTCATGGGGAGAGCTCTTTCGGTGTTTGACACAGTCGATGTGATCTGCACGCGATTTCGCCCGGAGAGTCCACTCATGCGGATCAACCGGGTGCCGTTCCGCTGGCATTTTGCCCCGCCTATCCTGTTTCAGGCGCTTCTGGAGGCTTCCTGGGCCTACCAGCGCACCCACGGTCGCTTTGACCCCCGGGTTCTGACAGCACTTCTGTCCCTGGGTTATACAGAAACCCTCTCATCCGGTGCGGTGCTGGAATTGCCTGGAGCATGGAGTCGCCCGATGACTAGCCTGCGGGGCCGGCCCTGGCGCCCCAGGTTTCGCTATTCCAGCAGCATGGTACTGCTCGGTCCCCATCCAGTGGAGCTGGGAGGCATTGGAAAAGGGTTAGCCATACGATGGGCCGCGAGCCTGCTCGCCCGGGAGGGGGAAGCAGACTCATACCTGATATCTGCGGGCGGTGATTGTGCATGCCGCGGATCAGCTCCGGATGGTGGCCCTTGGCAGATTGGAGTGGAAGACCCTGGGGGGGGACCGGCACCGCTGGCGGTTCTGGGAGTGCGGGATCTGGCGGTGGCAACGTCTTCTACTCGTCTCCGCCGCTGGCAGCTTGACAGCCGCCCGGTCCACCACCTGCTCAACCCCGCTACCGGGAGGCCGGGAGGTAGGGGGCTGGCGTCTGTTACTGTCGTTCACAGTGATCCGGCAGTGGCAGAGGTGTGGAGCAAGAGTCTCTTTCTGGAGGGAGCCAGGGCAATAGGCAGGCTCGCAGATCAGCAGGGGCTGGCAGCCCTATGGATTGCGGATACGGGCCGCATGCACGTGACCTCTGCAATGGAGCGCTTTATCCTGTGGCGGGCTCCATCATGAGACCTGCACCCAATCCCCCTCCGTCCTTCTGGGCAAGGCAAGTAGGTGGAATGGTGCTTGGTGCAGGAGCTGTGCTCCTTGCCCTTGTGCTGGGAAATCTGCTGGGAAGCATCTTTTTCCCCTTGGTGCATTCCCGGATGTTTCCGTGGATCACCGGACGCGGCTTTGGCATTGCCGCCTATCTGGACCTTACTCTGCTGGTCTTTTCCGGAATCTGGTTCCGCCATCCATGGAGGAGGATTCATCCGGTCATTGCTCCTCAGGCTCAGCTTCAAATCCACCGGCTGCTTGCGTTTGGTGTTGTGGTGTTTACGCTGGTCCATGTGGTGGCACTCAGCGCAGACTCCTTTGCGCACGTCGGCTGGATGGGGGCATTTGTTCCGGGCGCAGCAGCCTACCGGCCCTTTGCGATAGCGCTTGGAACGCTATCTCTCTACCTGGGAGTAATCATTTTTGGTTCAGCTGCATGGGCGGGTCGGCTGTTCGGAAGTAGCTGGGTGCGTATCCATCACGGAGCTGTTGCAGTCTTTGCACTTGCCTGGTTTCATGGCGTACTCGCGGGAAGCGACACTCCTGTTTTGCGACCAATGTATCTAGTGACCGGACTGGCAGTAGTGCTCCTGCTGCTTTCGCGTTTTTTTGTGACGGGAGATTTCCTGCCGCCAGATGATGTGCTGGAACCAGCAAGAGAAGGACCGTGATGTCTGGTGGGGTAACTACGGACTTGCCTCTTTCTGTGTTGCGACCGCACTTCATGCCATATGCCCCTCCACCCCGTTTGTTCGCCGGCCCGCTGCATGCAGAAAGCTGGGAAGAGCACCTTGCAAGGCTGGGTTCAATCCATGCGGCACTCAGTTCTCGCCAGGATCTGCTTCAGGTGGTGCGGCAGAGCGGGCTTGGAGGAAGGGGAGGGTCTGGCTTTCCGGTTGCCGACAAGATCTCAGCCTTGCACAGGCGTGAGGGCATTCCGACTGTCATCATTAACGGAGCAGAGAGTGAGCCGGCCAGTCGCAAGGATTTCATGCTGGCCACTTTCCGTCCCCACCTGGTTGTTGATGGCGCTGTCGCTGCAGCATTCCTCGCAGGAGCAGACCGGGTTGTCATCTATCTGCATAGGCGCTCCATAGAGATGTATCGCGCTCTGCTGGAAGCAGTGAAGAGCAGGGCGGCCGCGGGTTCGCGGATGCCACCCATCACCTTTGCGCTTGGCCCTGACCGGTATGTCGCTGGGGAGTCGAGTGCTGTGGTTTCGTTTGTTGGTGGCAGGGAGGCGAGGCCCGCGAGACACCCAGTTGCCGGAACAGGCACAATTGGCGACTCTCCCACTATCGTGCATAACCTTGAGACCGTTGCCCATCTGGCCCTTGTCGTTCGCAACGGTGCCGACTGGTTTCGTGGCTGTGGCACTGACCAGTCACCAGGTTCTGTTCTGGTCACCCTGGGCGGTGATGTGCCCGCTGCGGGCCTGGTAGTAGAGTTGACTGCTCCTACGACCATAGGAGCGTTGCTGGAAGCGTTCGCACCGGGTACGGTAGAGGCTCGTTCCCTGTTGCTTGGGGGATATGCTGGCACGTGGATGGCTGGTGTGGAGGCGGCTGATCTTGGTATTGCACAGGATCTGTTTGCTGCTGCAGGAGTTTCACTCGGCTGCGGTTTTATGGGAGTGCTTTCGTCTGAGCACTGTGGTATTGCTGAAACGGCCGCCATTCTTGAGTATTTCGCCCGGGAGAGTGCGCAGCAGTGTGGTCCGTGTGTCTTTGGCCTGACCGGGCTCGCAAAGGCGATGACGGGCTTGAGTCAGGCCCGAGCGCCAGAAAGCGTGGTGCAGCTAGTCAGGAAGCACGCCACGCTTCTTTACGGTCGGGGGAGCTGCAGACATCCGGACGGGGCTGTTCTCCTGGCCCTTTCCGCACTCGACGTATTTGCGTCAGATGCTACGCATCATGCAGGTGGTTCCCCGTGCCATGGCTCTGCCATGGGGCGCACATTTCCGATTCCTGAGCTGGCGAGAGAGTGGCGGTGAGCAGGCGCCTGGTTGTTGTCATGGCGCAGTGCCGTGGGCATGGGATCTGCTCGCTCATCGCTCCCAAGTTCATTGCGCTGGATCGCTGGGGGTATCCGATTGTGGATCCACTGCCTATGGAAGGCAGAGCAAGTATCCTTGCGGCAGAGCGCGCTGTTGCCGCCTGTCCGCGCCGTGCGCTCTTCATTCAGGAGTGCAAGGAGTGACACTGCGGTGGCAGGGAAATCCTCTGGGACGGTGGTGGCGCAGCACTACGCCAGCCGACAGGACGAGCCAACCTGTACACATTCAACGCCAGCTTGAGAGGGAGGCTTGTGGTAGCAGCAGCTGGCACTCAGGAGCATTTGCGCTGCCGATTGCGGGAACCGGAGCGTTGTTCCCTGACCAGGATTGCGGGCCTTCTGGAACGCCGGGCTCAGCTCTGGACCGGCCCAACCTGCATGAGCTTGGTGCTGGAATTGCGGCAACCCTGCAGGCTGCTCGCCGGAATGAAGATTGCCGACGTTTGGCTGGGCGGGTACACCCGCAGGCCGGCCACGCTCTCCATGCCACAGGATGACGCCGGGTAGTTGCCCGCCTCTACTATCTGCAGAACCGCGCTAGCCGACTGTCCCGGCGACAGGGTCACAGTGCTTGCGCTCGCGCTGTTGACGAGGGTGGCGGCCGCCCCGACCTGGGCGCCAGCCGGACCTGTGACCATGGACACTCCCGGGTTGCCTAACAGGGTGCAGCTTCCGGAACTCACATTCGTGAACTTCAGGTCGTAGATGACGCTGCCAGCGGTGCCCTGTGCATTAACAAGGGCTGCAGTGAGGCCGCTGGTTGTGCAGCTGGTGAGCGCCGAGCCGGCACTGGGGGTGGCGCTGGCACTGCCCGTCACACCCACAGATGACGTTGAACTGGGACTGGGCGCATGAGTGGGCGGGGAGGTTGGCGCGTGATGCGCTGGGGTTGCAGACCCGCAGGCGGCCATGAGAATTCCCAGTGCCGCTACCGTCAGAGCCGAAAGCCAGCTTCGCATCGATCGCCTCCTTCGAACTGTTGAGTAGCCCTTCTACTTCACAGAGGTACCTGTTCTTGGGACCACGTAGCCTCTGATGTCGGTAAATATAGCAGTAGTAGAACCGGGATGGGGTTCGCGGAGGGGAGTGGAGATGCGCAGGCGCCTGGTTGTTGCCATGGCCCAGTGCCGTGGCTATGGGATCTGCTGTCTCATCGCTCCCAGTTTATTGCGCTGGATCGCTGGCGTTATCTGGTTGTATATCCGCGGCCAGTTGAAGGAGAAGACAGCGTCCTTGCATCAGAGCGCTTTGTTGCAGCCTGTCCACGCCGTGCGCTATTCATTGAGGAGTACCAGGGAGTGACACACTATCGCCGCGGTCGCTCTACACGGTTGATTCTGTATGGCAGGGCAAGGCACAGGATCCAGTTTCTCGAGAGCTGCCGCAGGGTGTGGTGTTCCTGGCTGCAATTGAGTTGTGTGCCAAAGTGTGCGCTCGGGCAGGAAACGCCAGCCAGGACTACATCGCGGAGGGATAGGCTCGAGGCCATCCAGAGGGGCGGTTGTTTGGGCCGCCGGACCATCGCGGATCCTTCCGCATCATTGCAGTCGCGGCGCGGCTATCCAGGTGGCCAGGTCAGGCGGCGGCTGGCCAGAAAGTGCATGTGGAGGTGTCCCACTGTCTGGCCACCGTTTTCTCCAGTGTTGATTACCAGCCTGTAGCCCCCCCTTGCGCTGTCTGTGTCTGCCGCCAGCTGCTGCACTGCTGGCAGAAAGGCAGCCCATGCGGCTGTATCTGTCAGCGTATTTAGCGAGGTAAAGTGCTCTTTGGTGATGAGGAGCAGGTGGGTGGGTGCTGCTGGATTTCGATCCTCTATGGCAAGGAGCCTTTCATCCTCATACCGGACTGTTGCAGGAAGCTGTCCACCCACGATGGAACAGAAAATACAGTCAGCTGACACGGTAGCTTCCCATGTCTTCGCAGCGCCCTGTCGTGTGCCTCTGGTCGGGTGGCTCTGGTAGCTGTAACATCACTTCTTTCTAGAGTAAAACTTCCGCCATGGATGGCGGACTGTATTCATCAGGTTATCGGGGAGGCACCCGGGCAAGTGCACTTGCCCGGGTCTGTCCTAGTCCTCCAGCTCCTCTGGCGCTTCTTTCCATCCCCCGGTAACCTGCCGAACCAGGGCTAGAGCCAGTGGGGCCGCAACCCTGGCTCGCATGGGGCGGTTTCCAAGATGGGAAAATGCTGCCCCATATTTCTCGAGCAGCGCAACGTCCGGTGGAGCGAGCCCTCCCTCTGGTCCAATCACCAGAGAGATAGCGCCGCTGGCGGGAACGGTCTCTGTCAGGGGTCGGGTGGCGGGGTGGACGTGGCAGGCAATGATGGAGGTAGGGCTCTGCCGCTTGAGCGCTTCTTCAAGGGTCATAACCGGCAGTATCACCGGGATGTGGGTGCGCCAGCTGGTAGCTGCTGCATCTGCCGCAGTCTTCTGCCAACGGGTGACCTGCTTGTGCCGTTTCTCTGTTGCAGACGTAAGGCTTCTCCCTGTCAGAACGGGGATTATCTCCTCGACCCCAAGCTCAGTAGCTGCCGCCACCGTCAGTTCCATGTCTGAGTGCAGGATGGCCTGGAGGAGGACAACTGGCTGGGGATCCAGCTGATCTGGCTTAGCTGTTTCCTCTTCTATATCTCCCTGGACCAGGTCTGGCGCTACGGCTGTCAGGCAGATGAGGTAGTCGGTGCCGGTGTGGCTGGCATAAACATGCAGCTTCTGGCCCGGCCGCATACGGAGCGGTCCAGCCAGGTGGAGTGCGTCGCGCCCCCGGATATTAATCTGGTTTTGCTCCAGGGCATCGGGCGGAATCAGGAGGCGGGCCAAAGCCATTACAGTATGAACCATGGGGTTGGACGCTGTGGATGCCAGGAGCCAGAAGGGCCAGAGAATCCAGGAAATCCGGAATGTGGAGATCGGTGGAGATGTCCACCTGTCGGTTGCAGTCTCTGGGAACAGGATGGATCGGACGCTGCTTTTTATCCCTGGACTGGGAACGTCATCAGCTGTGTTTGCGACCCTGTTCAAAAATCTCGAAGGCGATTTTATGCTGATCGCGATGGCCTCCAGAGGTATTGGAGCCTCTTCCCCCCTGCCCCAGGTATTTTCGATGGAGGAGATGGGCGATGACGTTGCTCGTCTCATTGGTGCCATGGGTCTCTCACGGGCTGTTGTCGCTGGCTTCTCCATGGGTGGGCTCGTCGCCCAGTATGCTGCCATCCGGCATCCCGGGATGGTGAGCGCACTCATTCTGGGGTGCACTCATCCAGGGTATGCACATGGAGTTGCCCCACCGGATGAGATAGATGATGCGTTGCGGGGGCGTGGGGCGCACACCCCGGAGGAGGCTTACCGGCGGGCGACAACGGTCCTGTATTCAGAGCGTTTTCGGCTGGGGCAGCCAGACCTGCTGGAAGCACACGTGGCAGAGAGACTTGCGCACCCTGTGCGCGGGCTTACGTTTTCAGCGCAGTACAATGCTGCACGGGCTGCCGATCCGTTTTCCGGACTGGCGAGCATACAGTGCCCAACTCTTGTACTGCATGGCGGTCAGGACCTGGTCGTTCCAGTGGAGAACGCAAGCCTGCTCGCGGACCAGATCACCGGCTCTCGCCTGGCAGTAGAGCCGGGAGCAGGCCATCTGTTTTTCCATGAGAACCCAGGCTGGACTGCCAGGCAGATAGAGACCTTCCTTGGCGAAGCGGAGGCCAGAGGGGTGGTGCTGTCGGCTCCGGTCTGAAACTGGATCAGGGTCTGGGCCGTTATCTTCGTTACCAGTGTGTATAAATATGTGTATGGATCTGGTATATCCGGAAGGCAGGGTTTTTGACTATTGAGGACTCGGTGAATGCATAAGGGCAGGTTGGTAGCGCTCTCCCTGGCTGGCCTACTCCTGGTCGCGGGTGCCGCAGATCTAGGCATAGGGTCAGTCCGCTCCGCCCAGTGGGCAAGGGATGCAACCCTTGTGCGCGAGCAGCTAACTGGAGACCAGAGCCAGGGAGCCAGTCCGGCCCAGGTTGTGCCGTTGCTGGACCAGATGGATAAGGCGCAGCTTCCCTGGTGGTCTCCACTCTGGATCACTGCACAGCCAGACGGCATGCTGAATGCCACCCAGGTGAAGGCGCAAACCATTTATACACAGCTGGATGAGACTGCGAGGAGGCAGGACCTGGCGGCGCTCGCCTCCTGGCACTCGTTCGAAAAGGCAAATAGCAGCTGGCTTCCCCGTAATTACGTGACAGCAACAGCAGACTGGCAGTCAGAACTGGCTGCGGCTGGCACCCCAAGACAGCTTTCCCTTCTGGGCGAGCGCTGGGATACTACCATCGCAGCAGCACGGCATACCGTTGCCTCGGCAAAGGCTGCGGCAGCTGCCCGACTGGCAGCGGCAGGGGGTGTCACTGGCGTGCTTGGGCAAGCCAATTCTGTGCTTGCGACGGCACAGGCAGAGGGGCTTTCTACCGGGAATCTGCCTTCGCTCGCAGCACAGCTAAAGTCAGTGCTTGCTGCAGGAGGGCTTGGTACTGCTCTGTCTGCCCAGCTGCAGAGCGCCGTAGGAAGCGAGCAGACGCTCATTGACCAGAATGGCACGGCAACCGCAGTGGTGCAGGCACTGATGCCGCTTGTCGACCAGGCTGCCGCAGAGGGGACGCCAGGAGGGGGATCTGAGCTTTCCCGTTATGGTGCTATTCAGGCAGCCCTTACAGCAGCTTCCACCGCGGCACAGCTGACCTCTGTGGAACAGTCTGCCGCTGCACTGAAAACACAGGTGGCAGCTGATCTTGCGGCTAATGTATGTAATCACCCGGTTGGTGGTGGAAAGGTAATCACCATTAACCTGTCGCTGCAGGAGATGATCTTCTATGACAAAGGCTGTGAGGTTGCAGCAACTCCGGTAACCACAGGTATGGCCCAGCTTCGCACCCCAACTGGAACTTTTCACATATTTGACAAGCAGAGTCCATACGAGTTCATATCACCGTGGCCCCTGGGCTCTCCCTTCTACTACTATCCAAGCTGGGTGCACTGGGTGATGGAGTTTGATGTGGGTGGTTACTACATTCATGACGCACCCTGGGAACCACCCTCCCAGTTTGGGCCCGGCAGCCTGAATGGCCCAGATGCCAGCCATGGATGCGTGCAGACGCCTACCCCGATAATGAGCTGGGCGTATGGATGGACACCACTTGGTACTCCGGTGATCATTTCGGCGTAGGCTGCAGGTGGCAGGATGAGAGTCGGCTGTTCCGTGGAGGAGTTTGCTTCCGGGCAGGGATGGTGAGCAGCCCGCTCGACCTGTGGTACCTCCTGATTCCCAGCCACAGGGTGTGAATTGCAAGGGTCTTGCGCTCTGTTCAATTAGCGTGCAGCGCATTGTTGTGGTAGTTCAGTGATTCTGTCGGTAGCTAACTGTTCAGTGAAAGTGTCGGTAGACAGCAGTAGAAAACGGGATAGGGGGTCCGGGGGGAAGGGACTAACA
>JAJZMA010000127.1 GCA_021850405.1 bacterium | reverse complement strand
ATCGCGTAGTCATGGATCGTCTCCTGTACTGCAACAGCCCACACGTCCTCATGAGGCGCTGGCATGCCCACGCCACCCAGCAGATGTACCCATATGGGATCAGCCATGCCCAATACTCCCCATGTGTTCCTTCACGTCCGAGGGCAGAACAGATCCCTCTATCTATTAGTAGTGAAAAACAGCAAAAAGGTTCAATATTGGTCAAAATTGGTCTCATAAACCAGGGACTTTGACGCAAGCGACGCTTGTGCTGGAAACGATAGTGCCAAGCCAGTCAGCGCTTCAGGAAAGCCTCTCCTTCCGTATACGCCGCACGTAGACCTCCGGACCGGCAGCTTTGCACAGCAATCCGACAGCCTTCTGTCCTGGCTTCTTGCCTGCGGTTATGGCAACTGCACCAGTTCGGGCCACGGGCGCGCATACGCGCACAATAACAGGCCCCAGGCTACCGGGTCCCCCCAGTACAGTGGAGCCCCTAATGCCACCGGGGATCAGGACGGTCAACATCCCGCAGGACCACAGTGACATTGGCTCCCACCTCTATCAGCCGCTCACTTAGCGCTTCAGCCATCACCACTGAGCGATGGCGCCCGCCGGTACAGCCCAGCCCCAGATTGATCTGTTTCAGGGGGAACCGCTGGGATGTCCATGCCAGAACCAGAAGTTCGGTAGCCAGATCCAGGAACTGTTGCGCGGCAGGCTGGGAGACGATGTAATCGCGCACTGCAGGCTCCCTGCCACTAAGCCCCCTAAGTTCTTCAACCCAGTAGGGATTTGCGATAAAACGCATGTCCATAACCCAGTTCACATCTGGCGGAATCCCAAAGCTGAAGCCAAAAGCCGTAATAGTGCATGGAGGAGCATCCGGAGGCAACCACAACCTGTGGGTATCGCGCTTGCGCCTCGGGGGAGCCTTGTCCAGGTGTGATGCCTCAGGAGAGGAGCCCACGCTTGCGGGAGTCGCGAAGGCCCCATCACCTTTGGATGTCACAGCACCTCCTTGAGCCGGATGGCAGACACCCTGGAGAATCCCGCTACCCTTGCTATCTCATCCACCGTTGCCCTCCGTACTCCTTCCAGACTCCCAAATTCCCGGATCAACGCCTTCTTCCTGACTGGCCCCACACCGGGCAGCTGGTCGAGTCTGGATCCGGTCGCTGCTTTCTCACGCCTGGCACGATGCCTTGTGATGGCAAACCGGTGCGCCTCATCACGAATCCGCTGCACCAGAAAAAGCACTGGGTCGTCCTTTCCTAGGATAATCGGTCTTGTGGCATGGGCGGGGTACAACTCCTCATTCCGTTTCGCAAGTCCCACTACCGGAACGCTTATCCCAGCCTCATCCAGAGCTTTCACAACTGCAGATACCTGTCCCTTTCCACCGTCTATCAGCAGAAGATCAGGGAACGCAGAAAAACTCGGGTCCACCCTCTGGGATGACCTGGATGGCGAACTGGTCGGTGGGACTGTCGGCGGCTCAGCTCCCTGCTCCCCCGTCCCGGACGCCCCGTCCATCCGCGCCACCGTGCCAAGCCTGGAAAAGCGCCTCCGGATTGCCTCTGCCATGGAAGCAAAATCATCTGGGCCGCGTACCGACCGGATTGAGAACTGGCGATACAGTCTGGCGGCTGGCCGCGCATCCACAAAAACCACCATGGATGCCACCGAATGGGTACCCATGGTGTTGGAGATGTCATAGCACTCTATGCGCCTGGGGAGCCTGGGCAACCGTAGGGCGCGCTGGAGGCCGACGAGCAGCTCCCTGCTGCGCTCTGCATCAAAATCGTCTTCGACGCGGCGCTGGGAGAGAGCCGCTGTCGCAGTTTCGTGGGCGCGTGCCAGCAGCCCTGCGAGCACACCTCTCCGGGCACAGCGCAGCTCGACCCGGTGGCCCGAGCGCAACTCCAGAGCAGTCCGCGCCGCATCCATCTCAGGGAGGCGACAGGGCAGTGCGACCAGATCCGGGAGCTGCTGGGCATTGGCATAATACTGGTCAAAAAATCCTGCAAGCCACTCCTCAGCCAGCGTATTTGCATCGCCCTGGAGATGATAGGTTTCCGCTCCTATCACCCTGCCAGCCCGGACCACCAGGACACTTCCAATTGCCCGCTCACCATCAAACGCTACCCCCAGCACATCCTCATTGCGGGTACGTCCCCTGATGACGACCTGGCGCTCCCGGATCGACTCTACTGCGTGCAGCCGATCCCGAAGCCGTGCTGCACTCTCATAGTCCATGCGTTCGGCAGCAGCATCCATCGCGCTCCGAAGCGCCTGGGCGACACCTGCCGTGTCTCCGGTCAGGAACGTCTCAACCTGGGATAGCAGCAGGCTGTAGTCCTGTGCCGTTATGAGGCCCTCACATGGGCCAGCGCACCGCTTTATATGGAAATCCAGGCAAACCCTGCCCCGTGCAAACATCTCATCACTACATGCACGAAACGGCACCACTGTCCGCAAAACCCCAACAGCATCACGCAGCGCCCTTGAGCTTGCGTAAGGGCCAAAATAGTTGGCGCCATCACTACCTACCTTGCGCACAAAGCCTGGGCGGGGATACAGGTCAGCATTTCGACCGGTTCCCTCCACCGGGCGCGGCACCCGCAGATACAGATAGTTCTTGTCATCACGCAGAGAGACGTTGTAGCGGGGCCGGTGCCGCTTGATAAGCACCGCCTCCAGCAGCAGTGCTTCTTCATCGCTGGCACAGCTTATAACCTCAAAGTTGGCAGCATTTTCCACCAGCCTTCTGGTCTTGGGCGTATGGCTGTCAATCCCGGAGAAATATGAGGAGACCCTGTTTCTAAGCTTGCCTGCCTTCCCGACATAGATGACCGTCCCTGCCCGGTCTGAAAAGAGATAGACCCCTGGACTGAGAGGGAGGGCTTTCAGGCGGGCACGAAGCAACTCCCGGTCCTCAAGCAGGACCGCCGCTCCCCTGGGCGCCTCTCTGGTCAACCCGGCTCAGCCTTCCTGTGGAAAGTCCATAAATGAACTACCCAACACTTTTTCCATGTAGAACAGCATATCGCGGGGTCGTAAAACTGGGCAGGCATGGAAGAGTGCCATGCTGTGCTCCAGGCCCTCACTGAGCGACATGAAAGCGTCCCTGGCCCTTATGCCGCGGCACCGCCTCTTGGCTCAAACGCAAAGGTTCGCAGCGCGAGCACAGCCGCAACGCACCCGAACAGCAAGAGGAACAGCAAATCCCCCCAGATGGCGCCTAATCCCAGGCCATCAGCAGCTACCGACCGCAACGCCTCGCTGAAATACCGGAGAGGCATTACAACAGCCAGATGCTGCAGCCAGTCTGGCGCTGACGAGAGCGGATAGAAAATGCCAGCAATAAAAAGCTGCGGCAGGGTAAAGAGGTTAGCCATGGTAATTGCTGCCTGTGGTCCCTTGGATACCGAAACCAGCAGAAAACCGGTCGCAAGAAAGCAGAACGCGCCTGCGAGACAGACCAGTCCCAGAACCAGCAGTGAACCCTGGACAGCTACACCATAGAAAAGATAGGCAGAGGCAAAGAGGATCACAGTCTGGATGATGATGAGCACCAGCTGGGCGGCGACAATTCCACCCAGAAATGCCGAAAGACGGACTGGCGTCGCCCGGATCCGTCGCAATGCCCCACGCTCCCGGTCGTTTACAAGCTGCATGCCGGCAGAAAGCATGCCCGCTGTTGTTATGGCGTAGGCAATAACACCAGGGGTAAGGAAACTGACATAACTTTCGGACCGGACTGCGGAACCGGCCACCTGGAGGTTGTCTACATGGCTGAGCACGACTGGAGGATGGCCTGAAAGCTGCTGGTTCAGGCCCGCAACTACAGCTCCTGCCTCTGCCTGGAATGCGCCATTGGCTGTTGTATTGCCAGACTGGAGATATATCGTGGCTACAACCGGAGTGGAGAGCGCGCTATCTGCGCCAGGAAGAGACAGTCCCTGCACCGGAGAGACGGCACTGCCCTGGCTGACCCCTCCCACCTGCCCATGAGGGGCTGCCCCGAGTATCACAAGCCCCCATTCTGCAGTGCCGTTCTGCACATCCAGCCGTGCCTGTGATGGCGTCGCGTTCACAACGACAAAAGAGCTACCAGGAAGGTCGTGACCTACCAGTTGCCGAAGGGAAGCTGGCACCGACACTGCCACCTTTGTGGGCTTCCCCTGGAAGAGGGCACCAAAGATAAGGATCATCATGAGTGGGACCAGGAGATTGAAGACAAATACCTGGCGATTGCGGAACAAACGGAGCAGCTGGACCTTCCACACATCGAAAAGACTCCTGCCCCATTTAACTGTTCCTTTCGAGACCATCTGGGAGAGTACGGGCGCACTCATTCAGGGACCTGTGCCTCCAGCTGATAGCCAGCTGTCTCGAGAAACACATCCTCAAGGGAGCGGGAGCGGATCCGGAGGCTGGCCATTATCTCAGGAGGGACCAGCTCTGCCAGGGTGCGTACCATGCCCGCTGGATCCGCAGTATCTGCAACAAAGCGATCCCCCTCCTGTCTTCCAGATGCAAGCGACACCAGTCGCTGCACCATGGCAGGGTCCCGTACGTCCAGCTCAACGTGCGCTGTATTGCCTCCCGCCCGCACAAGCGACGCTGGCGTTCCCTGGGTAACCACCTTGCCCCTGTCCACAATGATTACCCAGTCAGACAGCGCTTCGGCCTCATCAATGTAATGGGTGGTGAGCACCACCGTGCGTCCATCCTCCTTGAGCCGTGATATCAGGTTCCATGTTTCCCGCCTGGTAACTGGATCAAGGCCCGTGGTTGGTTCATCGAGAATCACCACCTCTGGATCGTTGACCAGCGCTATTGCCATCTGCAGCCGTCGCTTCTGCCCACCTGAGAGCTGGTTCGCGCGCAGATGTCCCTTCTGCTCCAGTCCGACCATGGAGAGAAGACCTGCCCCATCCACCATACAGCCGTACATGCGCCCAAAGAAGCGCAGCGTCTCGAGGCAGGACAGATCCTCATATAGTGTCCCTTCCTGCAGCTGCACACCGGTAATGGAGCGGGCCTCCTTCGGAGTCATCCCCAGGATCCGAATCTCCCCTGCGTCCGCAGTGCGGAGCCCCTCCATAATCTCAAGGGTTGTTGTCTTTCCCGCCCCGTTGGCCCCAAGGATGGATGTGAGCTTTCCTGCCTCTATGGAAAAATCGAGGCCATCCACCGCAGCCACGGCACCATACCGCTTTATGAGACCAGAAACCACTATGGCGACATCCGTCCTGGCATTGGTGTCGGGCTCTCCTGTCACCCCACCGATAATATCCGATTCAGCCAGGAGCCCCGGTGCCAGCGGCAGCGGCTACCAGGGCCGCCAGATCCAGATACGCTTCCCGCGTCTGGGGCTGCAGCAGCTCCCAGCGGGGAATATCCCCGGCAGAAAGATGGGCATCCCAAGGGACCCTCACAACTGCAGCAGCGCGGCTTGCAAAGTGCGCATCCAGTGCATCTACATCAATAGCGCTGTCCTTGCGTACATTGTTGATTACAACGATTGCAGCACGCGCCTTTTCTGGATCTCGCTTTTCAATAAAATCCAGGGTGAAATCAGCAATCCGTCCAGAGTCCACACTCGGAGAAGTTATGACCACTACCTGCGATGCCAGGCCCAGGATAGCCTGGGTGCCTCCGTCCACAAGGCCAGTACCCAGATCCATGAGCAGCATGCTGTAGTACTGCTCTATTATCTCCACCGCCCGCCGGTACTCACCGTCACCCATGGCCATCGAGATCGAGGGGTTATTCGCAGAGGCAAGCACCTCCAGCCGGGAGTCAGACTGACTCATATAAGAGCGCACATCCCCGTACCGGCTTATCGTATCTGCATCACGCAGAAGATCAGAAAGCGTACTGTCTGTGCGGCGGTCCACCCTCCATCCCAGTGATCCGGCATCCGGGTTAGCATCCATGGCAACAATCCGGTCGCCCCGCAGGAGGGAAAGAGCCGTTCCGCAGAGAAGTGTTGCGGTGGTTTTACCCACCCCTCCCTTTCCCGATGCAAAGGCGATCTTGGCACATGCTGCTACTGGCGTCTGTATCCTGGTGAGCCGCTCGGCGGACCGCCTGGCGCGTGCAGACTCCGGAACCACCACATGGCCCATTGTCGCTCGCCAGACGAGCCCTCTCCACCCGGCAGGAGCTCCCTGCCGGTAGCGCACCGACGCACCAGGAGCAAAGTCCCTGACCATGGCGTCAGAGAGCCCCAGGCCACTACCGCCCTCTTTTTGGGTTGCTGCCAGGCGTTGCCCAGGAGCTGGCCACATGGATCCCTGGCCAGACGAGGCCGTGGAAGGTGGCACTACACCCACAGGGGAGGGAATAACCGCACCGGAAACCTCCCGCGGCCCAACCCTGCCCTCAAGCTCGACTGAATCATCCGGGAACAGGGCCACAGCGCCCTCTTCCGTCTGGCGATAGTCTCTGGCAAGAGATGGCCATGTTGCAAATAGCCCAAGACCAGAAGGTCTTGGCGGCATGATCTGCCGTGTCGGCGCAGACACCTCTTCACCCTCACCGATCTCCATATCTAGCAACGGTGGGACGACAACTCCGTCAGTATCTATGGCCATAGTCCTCTCCTGATCATCCAGCCCAGCCCGCACACAGACGGACATTACTAGGGACAATATCATGAACCAGGCCCCTTTGTGGCGAATCACCCACAAGTGTGTAACGGAAGGATGACGGACCTGTTCCAGTATCTTGGCTAATCGAGCCATTGCCCGCCCCGGCAGCAGTCCTACCGGGAACCAGCAGGGAGGTTTTTGGGGCCCTTTGCCCCATCCGCCAGGCGGTTTCCAGGGCACCCGCCTGGCCAGAAAGCACGCCACCAATCCCATAGGGGCGTATGGTCTATCCTTTCCTTGAAAGTGCCCCCCGCAGTTGCCAACCCAACGCATCCTCGCGCAGCGCCTGCTCCGTGGTGGAAGAATGCTGTGCTCTACCAGATCTACCCACGCTCATTTGCCGACTCCAACCATGATGGATACGGGGACCTGCCGGGGATTACCCAGCATCTGGATTACCTCGCATGGCTCGGGATAGATGGGATCTGGCTCAATCCGACCATGCCGTCTCCCAACGGTGACTGGGGGTATGACGTGTCGGACTACACCGGCGTGCATCCGGACTTTGGGACCCTGGATGACATGGACAGGCTGGTGGAAGCAGCCGGCAAGCGCGGGATCCATGTGCTGCTGGATCTGGTGCCCAACCACACAAGCTCCAGTCATCCCTGGTTTACGGACGCCTTAAGCTCGCGTACTGCGAGACACCGGGACTGGTACGTCTTTGCGGCAGGGCGCGATGGGGGCCCTCCCAACAACTGGCTCTCTGCAACGGTAGATCCAGCCTGGACCCTGGATGAAAAGAGCGGCGAATGGTACCTGCACAACTTTCTCCCCTGCCAGCCCGACCTCAACTGGTGGAACCCAGAGGTAAAAACTGCCTTTGATGAGATCCTACGTTTCTGGCTGGACCGGCACATCGCCGGATTCCGGATAGATGTGGCCCATGGGATTGTCAAGGACGCAAAGCTCAGGAACAACCCTCCCGCGCAGCCGCTTGACCCAAAAGACTGGGTAGAACGTGGACAGCGGCCCCTGTACAACGGAGAACAGCCCGAGGTGCATGAAATTCACCGTCACTGGCGCAGGCTTGCCGATGAGTACCAGTCATCCCCGCTCCTCTATGGAGAAACCTATGTCACCGATCCATCGCGCATGGTCCCCTTCTACGGCACGGAAGACGCCCCCGAACTGCACCTTACCCTCAATGCAGCATTTCTGGATGCACCATTCGACCCTTCGGTCCTGCGCTCCATAACAAGGGAGACCTTTGCTCTCCTGCCACCTGGTGCGACAGCGACCTGGACTGTTTCCAACCATGACAAGTCGCGCTTTACTACCAGGTGGGGTGGCGGTGAAGAGGACAGGATCAGGTGCATCCTCATGCTCCTGCTGCTGCTTCCAGGCGTTCCTGTCATCTACTATGGCGACGAGCTGGGAATGGAGGACACCCGCATAACCCTTTCACAAAAGCGCGACACCATGGTCCCTCACCAGGGAAACACTATTGGCAGGGATCCCTCAAGGACTCCCATGCCGTGGAATTCAGAGCCCGGTGCTGGATTTACGGCGCCTACCGTAACTCCGTGGCTCCCATTCGGAACGCTGGAGCGCAATGTAGCCGATCAAAAAAAAGATGCCGACTCAACCCTCAACTTCACGCGCAAGCTGATAGCGCTCCGCAGAAGCCACACCGACCTCCGGGAGAGTGGTTACGCAGAGTTGCCGGAAAAGAGCACCTGGGGATGGCGCCGGGGTGCTTTCACAGTCGTCCTCAACCTGGGGGATCTGGATGCGGACTGCCCGTCGCATGGCAGACCAATGCTCACAACCAGCACAGCAGTGGAACGTAACAAAACGAAGGATGGCTCCAGGATCATGCAGCTGCCTGCATGGTCGGGTGCGCTTTTTGGTCCACCAGAGTAGCCACCCTGCAGCCCAGCCGCAGGATAACGGCACACTTCCCAGGCGCTGCTGGGCACCCGCCCCCTGGATCACTGTTGCCCTGACACCGCGCACCAGCAATGAATACCTCCGCAGAGACCGCATGGACAGACAGGCAGGAAGCAAAACCAGAACTCGCCCCACCCAGCCAGATCCACCCGCTCTCCCGGTAACCCG
>JAJZMA010000145.1:6767-8726 GCA_021850405.1 bacterium | reverse complement strand
CTCCACGCGCTTTACCATGCATTGCTTAAAAGCACATTGTTCATGGGTGCTGGCTGCGTAGACGTTGCTGCGCACGGTCTCGATATGGATCGTCTTGGAGGGCTGGCGCGACGCATGCGATGGACCACACTATTGTTCTTCATCGGTGCGATGGGGCTGGCTGGCATCCCTCCCCTGAATGGATTCCAGACCGAATGGCTGGGCTTGCAGATGCTGATCCGCTCACGGGTGCTGCACAGTCCTGAGAGTCGCGTTTATATTGCGGGTGCTGGAATGTTGCTTACGCTCACCTTTGCCCTGGCTACCACGGCTTACGTCCGTGTTTTCGGAGGGGCATTCCTGGGGGCACCCCGCAGCAGATCCGCCAAAGCCGCTGTCGAGGTTCCGGTTACGATGCGGCTGGGCATGCTGGTAACCGCAGGGATCGCGGTGATAACAGCATTGATACCGCCCCTTGGCATAGGGGAGGCGGTGGCATCAGCTGAAGGTGCATCTCATGTACCTGGTCTTCTCAACTCCATGCTGCCCCCGATTTTCCTGCACCCATCGCAGTTTGCACTTCCAGCCCGTCTGGGTGGAACCTTCCTTGGCCAGATTATTCATGCCAATGGGGTAGTGATAACGCCTACCAGTTTCACCTATGCGTTCATATCCCCAACCTACATTTTGCTCAGTCTAGTCTTCATCATTGCGGTGGTCGCTGGTGTGCTGCACCTGCTAGCCCCCAGGAATCGCCGGGAAAGCGATGTATGGGTGGGGGGTTACTCTCCGTACCACCCGTCAATGCAGTATACGGCGACCGCCTTTACCAACCTGTTTCGCTCCACATTTGGAGGTGTGTTTCGGGACCGGCGCGCCGTTGAGCGAGAGTATCACCAGGCACCTTTCTTTGCTCATTCCGTTCGCTATTTCAGGCGGGTGGTGGAGCCGGTGGAATCATATCTCTACCGTCCTGTGGTAAGCGGCATGCGGCACGCGTCCCAGGCGGTTGGGATAGTTCAGAACGGTCATGTAAGTATCTACCTTCTCTATCTGGTAATAGTCTTTGTAGTTATCCTGTTTGTGCGGTAATCAGCACATGGTGCGCGGGCATGGCAGTGTAATTCATGGAGTCCGGCTGCACTTCCTGATCCATTCCTTGAGGTGCCCCGTATCGGGCAGCCAACTCATGGCCAAACCCAGGCTCTGACGGGGCTGGCGGCGTATCGGGCCTGGGTCGTGCCCGCGATGCCCGTTTTGCAGCCTGCAGCGTGACAGTTATACGGGCTCTTTTTGCAGGAGGCCGCCCAGGCGCTGATGTGCCCAGCTGTGCAGCTGCTGGCGGGCCGTGGGGTCGTAGACCTGGTCAATGGCGCGCGCAGGCTCCTTCTGATTGAAGTAGCAACCGGTTGTTTGAGCAACACTATCGTCTTCAGCAAGGAAAAGGGTTGCCTCGACACCCTGGCTCAGCGGTGTGCGCGGCGCCGCCCCTGCAGTCCGTACCATTCCGGTATCCATGAACGTGCCAGGATGATTTGCGTTCACAGTTACCTCTTCTTCGAGCTCTTTGGCAAGATCGATAGTGTCCATGAGGAGAGCGGTTTTGCTCTGCATGTATGCGCGCCAGCCCTCATAATCCCGCTCAAGTTCCAGATTTGCAAAATCAAGCGGCTGCTGTCCGGCAGATGCAATATTTACTATCCGCGCACCAGGCGTGGAGCGCAGCAGAGGTGTCAATAGCCGGTTCAGCAGAAAGGGCGCGAGATAGTTGACCGCGAGCCGCAGTTCGATTCCCTGCACGTTGCGCTCCCTTGGGGCCCCTTTCGCGCCTGGGCCCGCAGCCGCATTGTTAATCAGTACGTGCAGCTGGTCACAATTCCCAGTGACCTTATGTGCCAGCTCATGCACCTGGTCGAGATCCGAAAGGTCCGCTGATACGATGTCTGCCGTTGTGTTGTTGGGTGTGGACGAGACGGCGGT
>JAJZMA010000145.1:0-6757 GCA_021850405.1 bacterium | reverse complement strand
CAAGTTCTTCCAGCAGCATGAGGTTGCGACCATGGAGCAGGAGATGCAAGTTTTCTCTGGTCGCGAGCCTTTCAGTCAGCGCCTTGCCAAGGCCGCTGGTGGAGCCGGTAATGAGTATTGTTTTTTTGCTCATGGAGCTATTCTATCCAATGGGTCACAGTGGTGCCGGGAACAGAGTGGCAGGCGGTCGCAGTCAGCCCACTCGCAGGTGAGTTCCCTTCATGCCGGGCAACTGGTCTTGGCCGCCACGCGGGGGCAGCCTCTTGAGCAGGTCCGGACCCACAGATTCATGGATATGTCGTACGGGCCAGATTGCTGTATATAGTTCTGGGCTTCGGGCTTCTTTCACGAGTGTCTGCTTGTCCCATGTTTAGGGATCGCTGCCTTGTCAAGTTACTGCCGACTCCGGTATCTGAGCGGTACCCGGTAGCGCGGCCCTGTTGCCGCAGCTGACTGTCGGGAATGGAACGGTCAGAAATTGAGGGCAGGCGTCGGGCAGGTCATTGTGCGAACGGCGTCAGGTTACTTATAGCGGTCGCAACAGTACTGACTTCGGTTGGCAGAGGGCGTACCTGCGGTGTTGGTATATCTGGGGACGCGAGCTGCAACAGTGAACTTGCCCCGTAGTCGGTGATGCCCCCGCTGGCTGGATCAGCGCCAACTGCGTATTTTGGCTTGTTGAGTGGACTGGAAGACTGCGTGGAAAGTGGGCATGCCGCTCAAGAGCGAGCAAGGTTGAGTTCAGATATGCATGTGAACCAGGTAGAGCTGCGCGCATCTGCGGGTCGGGTAGAATACTCTTCCCTGCGGATCGCGGGGATATGCCTCTGGGATAACGACCTTGCGGCGGCAGCATGTGGACTAAGCTCTGCTGGGTACACTCATCTCCGCCGCTGGTAGGGGCAGGGATTAGAGACCGTGTCCCTTGCCGTTGCCTGACAGGTCTTTTGCGGGGGATACAATCTGGGAACCAACGCTACGGTGGCGTGGCGACGCAAGAATGTCAGGTATCTGTGGGGTTGCTGCAACAAGTTGTGCTAGTGAGATCGCAGGGGCCGTGGAGGGAGGTCTGGGTACGGCCCAGGTTCGTACATCCAGTTCGTCCCCGGGCACAGTCCATGCTTCGAAGTTCCCCAGCACCAGATAGGCATCGTTGAGTACAAATCCCAGACGGGAAGGGGCTGTGAAGCACTCTTCCCTGAGTGAGTCGGCCAGTCCCAGTTGCGACAACGGCGGAGGGAATGGGGAACAGCCGGTGAGTTGCCCGATTACGCGCTGGGCTACTGAGATGTCTCCCACCGTCTCCAGCCATTCCTGCCGGTTCGAAGTGGCATGGGATACCGCAACACGCTCATCAAGCGGGGCGAGGAGCGTCTCTCGTACCCGGTGCCGGTTGCTGGCAGTTAATTTGCCCAGCAATGGGGAAGCTTCCAGCCTGCTCATCATGGCATCAAGGGCAATGCCGTCGGCCCCCGCCCTCATGTATGCCAGGAGAAGTGCTTTTGGTGCCTCTCCTGTTAGGTGTGCTTTACGTACACGGGAGTCACGCTTGCAACAGTCACCCGTGGCAGTGTGCGTGTCACAGCAGCCTCGTCGAGAACCTGTAGCAGCAGGAGGCGCGTTGCCAGCTCGGTAACACCTTCAGTCATGGCTAGCGCATACGGCCTGGAGGTAGGCGAGCAGCGTCTTCCGGAGAGTGCGTGTGTGTGCTCATGAGTAACTACCCTGACAGCAGCAGCCACCGCGCTTGCCAGAAGCTCCTCCTGGTATGGGGTCTGTGGCCAGGTGCCCCCATTCCGAAGGAACTGGTCCAGAAAGAGTGCCACGTCATCACGGTAATAGACGGTGCCCTTATGGTGATCGTAGTACGCCATGGTGCCGGACGAGCCAAGGAGTTCTCCCGACCGGCAGCGTGCATCGCGAGCGCTGGACTTCCGGTGCCATTGACTCTCCACACACTCCTGCGCCAGACGGTTGAGACCGGATAGGCTCCGGGAACGGAGAAAACCGCTTCCGGTACATGGCACCAGTCTTGTGGGAAGTGCTGCCCGTCGCGTCGTCTCGCCCCGTGGGATTCGCGTCTCAGTCTCGGCGCGCAGGGGCATGCGACAGCAAGATCATGGTGGACGCCATGATCGCTGGACGGGGCGGACATCAGGCGCCCATTTGACATGTGTACGTGGTTGACCAGCAATCAAGTCCTATCCTGGCGTACGGAGGGGGCCGGGCAAGGATAGCTGGAATGCGTACTTAGGCGGGCAATATCGTCGTGATCCAAAAATCATTGAAGCGTTCCCTGTCGTTATTAGCCCTCTATGTTTTGCGCCTGATACATGCGTCTTCTACACTCCATCGGGCAGGATAATGCAGTAAGTGCAGGACAACTCCAGGGGAGCAGCAGAGCCTCACTTAGGCTCCCTGGTTTGTATCCAGCAACTGCCGGATCGTGTCCAGACGATCCTGCAGGGCCTCGAAATCCATGCCGGGTTGGCTGGTCGCTACGCTCTCACTTTCTGCCCGTTTAACAGCAGCAGCCAGACACTCACTGACGTCCTGCCACCCACTGTCTGCATCAGCGATCCACGTGCGGGCTGCCCGCAGCGTGCTTTCTGCAGCAGCGAATCGCAATTGTCCCGCCAGGCGATCTGCGGCTTCCATAGCCAGTTCAGATCGCGCTCTTTCTCTCCAGCGCTTACCCAGAGAACCAGGGACACGCTTTCGCAACTGGCGGATCCCCATCGCAAGAGCGCCTGGCTCGTCGTGGATGTCTATGCGAATGGAAAGGGCCTCCGCCTGGGCTACGGGGAGCGGCACCTCTGGCAGGGAAATTCCAAATGCCATACCAGCCTTTCCGCTGAACCTCCCAACCAGCTCACGCAGTCGCCTCATATGGCGATCCAGTGGTCTGGCGAGCGCGTTGTTGATAGCCGCCTCAGTATCATGGCTCCAGGCAGCCGCTGCGGCCTGCAACTTGCCTGTCCACTCCTCATCGCTTCCGGCCAGCAATGAGGATGGAAGGTTGTCCCTGAGCCACTGGGCTCTTTCTGTCAGAATGGCATTCGTCGTTTTGGTGCATGCGGCAAGAAGGAGGGTTCCAGTCTCTTCCGCCTCCTCTGCCAGTTCAGACTGAGCCTCCAGTAGGGCTTTTTGCGCGCGTTCACGCTGGATACGTGGTGCGGCTGCAGCGGCTGCCTCAAGTTCCAGCGCTGCCTCGGCAACCGAGAGCCGGTGTCGTGCGAGCGTGCGGGAGCGCAGGTCAACCAGCTGTGTTCTGACCCTTGCAACATCACCCATCAACCACGCCGTCAGGGCAGAGACACCACCATTTCCATGTGCCATCCCTTCTTTGGCAGAGACAGGAAACAGCCGTGGTTCTCTGGATCCGGACACAGGCGCCATGCGCTCCCGCACGAAAGTCAGCGCTTCTTCGAGCTCATCTGGGGCCAGGCGATCTGCCTTGTTCAGGACAACAGCCACATCTGCGGCTGTCGCACTGACGCTGTGGAGGAGGTCCGCTTCCGCCGCGGACAGCGGAGCGTCTGCGGTGAGAACCAGAATTGCGACATCTACGCGTGGCAGAAAAGCAGAAGCAGCAAGCGAGTTGTGCGAGTGCACACTTCCAGTACCAGGCGTGTCCGCCAGTACTATACCAGTGGCAAGAACAGGCGCTGGATATTCGATGACTACCTCCCTGATCCTCTTCCTGTTTCCCGGATTTCCATTTTCAGACAGGTACTCCTGGAGGGAGTCTGTAGGAACCTCTGCCGATGTTTCGTCTTCGCGGTGAATAATTGCGCGCGGCTGGCTTCCGAAGGCTACCAGTGTTGGCACTGCAGTAACGGGCAATATGCCGGTCGGCAGCAAGGGGCTGGACAGAAGTGCGTTAACCAGGGTGCTTTTTCCACGCTTGAATTCGCCTACGACAGCGACATAGATAACGCTGGTAGCGCACTTGTCCGCCATCTCTGAGGCAAGACGTCTCTGCCCGGCAGGAAGCAGGTCTTCCGCTGCCAGCATTGTCAGTGCCTGACTAATTGGTGGGCGCATGGCTGGTTCCAAAACCGGCGTAGGTTGCTCTGTCATGCGCTTTCAGCCCGTATGCGTATGGGGAATCGGCCGTGGCCGCACTGCCAGCAGCTCTACAGATCGATCTGAGCCCACCCCTCCCTTGCTGCAACGCGTCCTCAATGGCCAGATGCCCGGTCTACGAACCATAAGGTTGCTCCCTTTCCGTTCGTAGGGCCCATCAGACAGGATGTCGTTCGCGGCGGGACCCATCGCCGATCCGTACGTTCGCGGCTATCAAAGATTATCACCGCGGTCTGTCAGCATGTCGGGCGGGCAGGACTGGGGGCAATCCAATGGGAAACAGCCCGTAGCCGGTCCGCAATTTTTCGAGGTGCGTGGTCCCGGAAGCTCCGCGCAGGTTGAGGTTGTGAGCATGGGCCTCAGCTCCGCCCTCCTAAAGTGCGTCAGGGGGGCTGGGAACACTCTCCAGGCGGTGGGTTGCGCCGATCCACTTCACCTGGCCAAGCTCGTCTGCGAGGCTGTGGACGACGTGCGGCGTTGTCTGTTGCGCAACTCCCCATAACCACTCTATTCCACTGCCGCAGCAAACTGGGTGAATAGGTCCCCTGGCAAAGGCGATGCCAACTGCCAGGTTATCGCCATGTGGCGTTCACCGCCATGACTGACACACGTCGCGAGGCCAAGGAACCAGAGGGCCCGGTCGCGCTTCCTGAGACGGGCAAATAGGAGGACCTTACTCCCCAGGTTGGGGTGGTGCTGATACCACATTCCCGTATTTCCCCCTTTCGGGGTAGCTCGCTGGCTTTCCCATTGCGCTGCCTAACATATTGCGTTCACTTCAGTTGGAAGGTATCTCAAGGTGGCAAGGCGAGCTGGTATCAGCGTGCCATTGCGGGCAGGGCTGGAGTTGGCTGATCTGGGGAGGGCGCCTCGCAAGCTGGATGTCAGCCCGCCGCATACACCGCAGCCTCCCAGATGGGGTGGAATCCACGAAGCGTTGCGCACGCAGGAACAGCCACCGGACACGGCAGATGCCCTGGAGCAAGTACAGGGAGAAGAACCAGGAAAGGGTTCTGTTTATGCGCAGTTCTGTGAGAGCTACCGGGCCTGGAAGAAGAGGCGGAGAGGTATGGCTCGTCTCATCAATCCAGGGACGGCTCGCCCCGTTTTTAGTCTTCGAGCAAACCCCCGTGAAGATTTGATTCCGGTTGCGGGCTTACTTGAGTTTCGCCATTTTCAGGATTATCTGAGAGAGGTGGGCCGGTTGCATGGTGGGCTGCCATACATGTGACGTGGACGCGCGTGCCCACATACAACAGAAGAGCATTGGTGGTAATACAAACCAACTCCACAAAGGAGGCGGAAACACCAATGCTCTTTGGCAGTAATCTTCCCACAAGTCTCACCAAACTGCTCGTTTCGTTTCAACCACTGTTCACTGCGCCAAGCTTCACCACCTTCTGCGCCATGGTCAATGGATTCTTCGCCCAAACGGGGGAACACAACGTCTGTGGCATGCTCTCCGGGGCTGGACTGGCTCAAACCTGGCATCACTCACGAGCCCATCGGTTCTTCTCCACACGGAAGTGGTCTATCGAAGAGATGGGTCTCCACCTGCTGACAGTGATCGTTTCCATGTTGCTCGGCAATGAGGATCCTCTCGAACTGGTCGTCGACGATACGCTGCTCCATCGGGTGGGGCGGAAGGTGTTCGGGGCGCGCTGGTGCCACGATGGCTCTGCCAAGACCCCACACGCTGTCGGCTTTGGGAACTGCTTTGTTGTCATCGGCATCGTCGTCTCGCTGCCATTCTGTACCCGGAAGATCTGTCTCCCCGTACTCTTTCATCTGTGGACCAAGGGGTCAAAGGTATCCATGGCTCATCACATGGCCCAAAAGATAGCGGCGCACTTTCCAGAGAGAGCCATTCATGTGACCGGCGATGCCGCGTACGCCAGCAAGGAACTGCGCTCACTGCCCAGGAATGTCACATGGACCACGCGGCTCCGCAAAAACGCTGCTCTCTATGACCTTGCACCACAGCGAACCACATCAAGAGGCCGCCCTCGCACCAGGGGAACACGCCTCCCCCAACTCGTAGACCTCGCCGCTTCCCTCTACTGGATGCAGCGGACTGTTACACGGTACGACACCTCTGCAACGGTGGAAATCGCTCACCGACGCGTGCTCTGGTACACCGTGTTTGGACCCAGAGAGGTCCGGGTGGTGTTGGTGAGGGAACTGAAATCCTCACATGCATATGACGTTGCTCTCATCACAACCGACCTCGCGGCTACACCCGAGCAGATCGTCGAACGCTACGCTGCGCGATGGTCCATAGCGGTCGCCTTCGAGGAAGCCAAACAGGTCACCGGTGTGGGAGAAGCCCGCAACCGAACCAGAAACGCAGTCCAGCGTACGGCTCCCTTCGGCTTCCTCTGTCAAAGCCTTCTGACTCTTTGGTATGCCACTGCGTTGCATCACGATGATATCGTCAAGGAACGCCGTCAGCGGTCTCCCTGGTACACAACCAAACTCACTCCATCAACCGCTGACATGCTCGTCATAGCCCGACGGGAGATCCTCACAGCACAATTTTCTGCAGTTTGCCATTCTGATCTCAACAACACGAAAATACGCGGCCTCTTACAGGTGCTGGATTTACTCGCTGCATGACCCCTCCATAAGAGCGAAACTCAAGGGCTTAAGAAACTAACAAACTCTAATG